>JAILGV010000067.1 GCA_024696355.1 Solobacterium sp. | reverse complement strand
CAGCAAAAAAGAACTGTATGATGCAATTGAGGAAAGCTGGCGCGAGGGAAGCTCATTCATCATCATGACCAACCGTACAAATCTCATTCTTGATGAAGTTCCCGAACTGATGAACCTGTGCACTTATGCCATCTGCATGAACCAGGACAAGAAAACTGCCGAAGCATTCTGCGCACTTGCCAACCCTGACAGAGGCAGATATGAACTGGACGAAGTCTACAATCTGATGGACTTCGGATATGCTCTGATTCTCAAGGAAGACGGATCAATCGACTTCATCAAGGTCAGCTGATTTACATCGTATGGAACAGGCCGGACTGCTGTCCGGTCTTTTTATAACCTTGACAGCAGTGAATAACCGCATGCGGAAAAGCAGGCTTCCTGTTCAGCGCTGCGTGCCGGTATTTTCGGTATTTTCCGGTGCTTATTCTTTTCTGACTGTCATACAGTATTTTCTCTTTCTGCACTGCAAAATAATTGTTGACTCAGACGTCCATGTTTACTAAAATATTAGACGGCTATTCAGCCAATGTAGTCCCGGTTAAACTACATATGGAGGAATTTAAAGATGCGTCAGACTACGATGATCAAGCCGAGTGAAGTCAAGCACAACTGGTATGTTGTTGATGCGACAGACTGCACACTGGGAAGACTTGCTACCCAGGTGGCAACCGTTTTAAGAGGCAAGAACAAGCCTATTTTCACACCGAATGTTGACTGCGGTGACTATGTTATCGTTATCAATGCCGACAAAGTTAAGATTACCGGCGACCAGGATGAGAAGAAATTCTATTATTCACATTCCATGTATCCGGGAGGACTTCGCACACGTTCCACAAAGATTATGCGTGAGAAGTATACTGTCGAATGGGTAGAAAAGGCAATTAAGGGCATGATCCCCCACACAAAGCTGGGTGATGTTCAGCGCGGACATCTCTTCGTTTATGAAGGACCGGATCATCCGCATGCAGCTCAGAAGCCTGTTGAGCTGAAGGTTAAATAAGGGAAGGAGTAAAGACGATGGCAACTAAGAAGAAGGCAGCAGTTACTTATATCGGAACAGGACGCCGTAAGCAGTCTATTGCTCGCGTATTTATGACTCCCGGTACAGGCACAATTACAGTCAACGGAAAGACTCTTGAAGAATATCTTCCGCAGGCAACACTGCGTATGATCGTTAACAGCCCGCTGGTTCTTACAGAAACACAGGGTCAGTTTGACATCAAGATCTCTGTCCTGGGCGGCGGTTATGCCGGTCAGGCAGGTGCTATGAGACATGGTATCTCCCGTGCGCTGACAGAAGCAAGCGAAGATTACCGCCCGGTACTGAAGAAGGCTGGATTCCTGACACGTGATGCACGCGCCAAGGAAAGAAAGAAGTACGGCTTAAAGGGTGCACGCCGCGCACCGCAGTACAGCAAGCGTTAATCGCATCCTGTATTGGTACAGGCAATCAGAAAGAGCATTCTGCGGAATGCTTTTTTTGTTGTTTCCGGGGGATGAGCGAAAATCTTTCTATCAGAAAAGCAGGAGGGTGAAATATGAACAGATTCATCAGATACATACTGCCTGCTTTCATGGTCTGCACACTGTGCAGTGCCCGGGTGACGGCAGAAGAGGAAACAGCCTCCGAAGACTTTGTTTCCGCTGAAACCATGCCTGCAGAAGAGGAAAGCGGTCCGGAAACCGTGCTTGATGCAAATGAGGAAAGCACTGAAGAAGCACCGGCTCAGGAGGCTGAAGATGCGGAGACTGTGCCGGAAAGCGCTGCAGACGGCGGGGAGGCTGACGGTGAAGACGTCACGGAAGAACAGGCTGAATCGGAAAATGCAGTGCTTGCCGAGGTACCTGTGCTTCCGGATACAGCACAACTGCTGAGTGAAGGAACGGTCACCTCAAAAGGACAGATTGCCAGCTTCAAGTCAGTCATCGCAGCCGGCGCAGGACTTGAATACATGAATATGTTTTTTCTGGAGGACTATCCGGTTTACTGCATTGAGCCGAATGTGGCTATTCCGATGACGGATGGAACCGGACCGTATTATACCGGAACGGAATGGACGGACCTCAGTGAGGAAGACCGGCTTTACTGCAAGCGTGTGGCTTATTTCGGATACGGGTATCCTGATACGGGAACGGAGCCTGTCAGCTATGCGGCGACACAGATGCTGATATGGCAGAGAACTTCTCCCAGGTTTTATGAGAAGACCATCTACAAAACGTTCAATATGTGTCCCGGCGTCAGTTTCGGAAGGCAGACATGCCGGCTCGGTACTGCTGCACTGGATGAAAAGATGGCTCAGATTCTGGAACTGGCAAACGGGTTTGATAAAGTTCCTTCATTTGCCGACAGTCATCACGGCATCAGTACATTTGACGTGCAGTGGGATGAAACGCTGGATCTAGAAGATCAGTCCTGCATACTTGAGCAGTTTGAGCCTGCGGAGGTTCCTGCGGGTGTCAATGTCAGAATTGACGGGAATCATCTTTTTGTTGATGTTGATGATCTGTATTTTGACGGTGACGGAGACGGAGCTGTCATAAGCTTTCACAGAAAAGAGGAGTACTGGAATGCGATGCTGAGCGGGATCATGCTTTACACCAGCGGAAGCAGCCAGAAACTGATCGCCGAGAACGGACTGTTTCCGACATATGAGTTTTCAGTCAGGATATGCATGCCGGAAACTTCTGTCAGGATCATAAAAGAAGATGAATACGGAAATGCTCTTTCAGGCAGCACAGTTTTTACATTGGCATGGAAAGAAGACCCGCTGAAGCAGTATGCAGATGATCCGCACTGGACGGATATTCATCCGAAGGAAACAGCAGTGAATGATGACGGCGGTGAAATGATGTATCCTCTGACAGACAAAGACGGAGAGGTTCTGCTGTTTGAAACCGATGAATCAGGATGCGTACAGATTACGGGTCTGCCGGTGCGGAAAAGCTGGTGGATCAGGGAAGTGCAGACTGCGCCATCCTGTATAGCGGATGGCGGTGCGTATGAGATTGAATCCGGAGAGGAACCGGCGGAATATGTGTTTGTCAACAGACTGCGGGATACGGTACTGGAACTTGCCAAATGTGACCGTGATTCTGAAAGCCGCAAGCTCAGCGATGCAAAATATTTCATACTGGACCTGAATCCGCAGACCGCGGATCCTATCGGAAGCGGAACCGTGCAGAACAGGGAAATCAGCTATGAACAGTTTTCGGAAAGTCTTCCCGCTGTAAGTGCGGGGGACAGGATCATGGTCGGCGTCAAATCCTTTGAGATTGTGAGTCTGGGTGAAAGCGGTGCGGTTCTCCGTGATGATTCGGGCACGGAAACAGAAGTCGGTCCGGAAACGAAAGAACCGTGCACGCTGGATGAGATTCTGGGGCAGAAGAAATCCGTCAGCCGCGGGGATGCAGTTGAAATAGACGGGCAGACATATACGGTCCTCTATGTATCTGATGATCAGGGATTCATCCGGCTTGAAGGCAGGGGAACGGTATCTGATGTGCACAGGGAACCGCCCGCCGCAAACAGAATGCGCATTGATTTTCTCAGGAAGGGTCAGTCCTATGATCTGAATGCGTTCAGTCCGGCTGCGAAGTACAGACTGAAAAAGCCAAATATTCAGATTGAACTGACGGACAGCATGATCAGAAGCGACGCTGCGGCATATGCGGATGTTCTGTGTCTGGATGAAAACGGCGGAACGCTGTCGGAGCTTCATATTGTTTTCGGCAGTGAGGAAAAAACTGAAGAAGGTCAGCTGATCTTTCAGGGATATACCGGAAGGCAGTACACACGCATCTGTGATCCCCTGCGTCATAATGCCCCGGCGGCAGGGCTGCGCATTCTGGTGTGCAGTGATCAGTCATGCAGTCAGCCGGCTGCTGAGCTGAGAAGCGATGCATACGGCTGTCTCAGGACAGATTCTCTGTCCGCAGGAACGTACTGGTATATCAATCCTTTTTCCCTTGAAACAGAAAGCTTTACTGTCTCCGGTTCCCGCCAGGCAGAAGGACAGCTGCGCATTGATCATCTGAAATACGGAAGAAGGTATCTTGTCTGTGAAACGGACCCTCCGGCCGGTTATGACTACGGTGAAGAAGAACCGTGCCGTATCTTTGACATGACGCTGAATGAAGGAAAAACCGAATATCATGAAGAACTGTTCAATTCACTCAGAAGATTTCATCTGAGGGTACTGAAAGTCGACAGTGATGATCATGCAGTTCCGCTGAACAATGCATGGTTTACTGTGGAGGACCTCAGTGATGAGGAGGAAGGCGGACCGGCAAAGTCTTCCTATGTACAGAAGGTCAGCATAACGGATATTCCCGAAGGTTCCTGTGCAGGTGATACGTTCCCCGTATGGCATGCAAAGGAAGGAGGTGAACTGATTACCTGGCGCCTGGAAAAAATCAGCGGGAACAGTCTGACGGTATGCAGAATGGTAAACGGCAGTTTTCAGGAAACGCATGAAGTTCCCCGCAGGGGCTATGACTGCGCAGCCGGTCTTCTGTATTCCGATATTGCAAAAGCGCTCCTGACGCTGAAGGAGGGGGCTGTATTTCAGACTGCTGAGAAAGAGGACGCGTCACTGATCAGGACATACCGCATTCTTTCACTGACTGCGGGTGATGCTTATGATCTGTTCGGTCAGCCTGTTTCGGGAAGCATGATTTATGAGGCTGTCGTGGCAGATGAATGTGACAGCAATCTTTCCCCGATCCGCCTTTATTCAGGCGGACTGAATCCCTCAAATGAACAGATCGGTCTGGATGAATATGTCAGCGGAGCACTTCTGATCAAAAAAACTGTTATGAAAAATGCGGCACCGATCAGTCCGGAACAGCTGTCCTCTCTTCCTGCATCGGATATCAGGCCGGGCGGGACAATCAGTCTGCAGGTCAGCAGGACAGCTGAAATGCCGGATTTCAGCACCGTCAAAAAAGCATATGAAAACGGCAGTACAGCGCTCAGATGCGGCGGTGCCGAATGGGGCCTGCGGAAGACTGAAGCCGGTTATGCTGTTGTTTTGGACGGCAGGGAATATCTTCTTGAAGCCAATACGGTTCCCGGTGCAGCGGAGTATGCGGCAGCGGAAAATATGACGGTTCTGGATCTTGTACGATCGGATGATGGAACTGTTGCTTCACTGACGCTGAAGGACAGCAGGGGATCCACATGGCAGATTAACAGAGACGGGAAATCCGAAGTGCTTTCCGGCAGATGCGGAGTATATGCATCTGTATATGACATGAACGGAAACATGGTTAAGGACGGCTATACAGGCAGTGACGGAAGACTGCTGTTCGAAGGACTGCCTGAAGGCGATTATCTTCTGAAGTGTGAAGGATCAGAGGAAATGCGTCATGTTGAGAAAGGAATGGCAGATGTGGCAAATCTGAAATACGGTCATAAAATCCGCATCTGTGAAACAAAGAGTCCGCTCGGATATATGATCGGCAATGCCTGTGCCGTGATCATTCCGACGGGGGATGATACGGATACCATAACTAATATGCGGCCAAATGCCAGAGTGGTTACACATGTCAGAAGAATCCTCAGAATGAGAAAGATGGGTGATGATGAATGAAAAGGCTGATCACGGCTGCCGGCATGCTTCTGCTGTTTTTTCTTCCGTTACTGGCAGGGAGCGATGAGCAGGTTCAGGCAGAGCCGGTGATCGAAGTTCCTGCAGAAAAGGAAACCCTTCCCGAAACGGTTGAGGAACCTGAGACGCTCGGCGACTTCAGGAAGATCAATGCCAGAATCGGTTATGTTCTGAAATTTGAAGATGACGGCAGGGAAAGGATCATACCTGTTGTTTCAACTGCAGATTTTGATTCGGTTTTCAGAAAAAACATCTACGGTGAAGAGGACAGCATGGGTTCCGTTTTCTGTGACGAGGGGCCCTACGAGCCGGCAAACCTTGTGATTTACGGACATGCAAGCAGAACAAAGGACCGCTGCTTCTCATTCCTGCAGAAGCTGGCGGACCGCAGTTATTATGAGAGCCATCCGTATTTCACTCTGGAAAGCGAAAACGGGAAATCCCTGTGCAGAATTGTTTCGTTTGGCAGATATGATCTGGAGGACGAAAGTACATATCTGGGTTGGGCAGAGCCTGCACCGTGTGATGTCAGGGAAATGTTTTCCGGTACCGTGCCGTATCTTCTGGAGCATACGCAGGGGATCACCGATGCGGGCAACGGCATTGTGACGCTGGTGACATGCGATCTGGATATGCAGGACGGAAGATACGTTGTGCAGGCAGTCCGCAGTGATTATGAAAGCATACCGTGAATTATCCTATCTTCAGCAGAAGGAGATAGAACAGGGAATCAGAAACGGTCTCAGGGATGAGCAGATATCGGTCTTTGCCGGAAAACGGCTGAATTACCTTCAGATGCGCCTGCTCAGGACAGCGATGGAGGAAGGGCTTGACGCCGAAACAGCCGCACTGCTTGCGGACAGCAGGATGCCTCTGAGCGATATGGAGGAGGCACTGAATCTGATCAAAGAGGGGCATATGCCGCCTGCACTGCACAGAAAGAGAGAACTTCCCGTGCTGTATTCCGCCGCCGCGGCGGTTCCGCTGCTGTGCAGCGCAATTCTCTTTCATCTTCTGCAGCCTGAGGCACCTCTGTATCTGGATTTGTACAGTGATGAAATCCGGCTGACTTCAGGTGCCGTGTTTGAACCGGAAAGATATGTTCATTCCTTCACGGAGTCTGCAGACCTCACTCTTCCGGAAAGCTTTACAGCCGGTCAGCCCGGAACAAGGGTCGTCTGTTATGAGGTAAAGGATGAGAACAGGACCGTGCAGAAACTGATGAGGATCATCATCTGTGATGAGACGGAACCTGAGATTGTGCTCCTGAAGGAGGAGGCAGAGATTCTCAGGGCCGGATTTTCCTGCCGTGACTTTCTGCTTTATGCGGCGGATGAAACAGACGGCGATCTGACGGATGATGTCACCTGCAGCAGTGAACTGACCGCAGAGGAATATCAGGATGTGGAGTACACTGTCGCAGACAGGTCGGGGAATACTGCCGCTGCCGTGCTCCGCGTTCACATTAATGATGCGGATGTTCCCGCACAGATTCCCCGGCTGCCGGCAGCCGGCGTTTCCGCAGCACCTGCACCGTCATATGAACAGAACTCTGAGCCGGCATATGAAGCAGGCGAAACGTATGAACAGGATGCCGTTGAAACATGGACCGAAACAATAAATGAAGGAGGCGGTCAGGTAATTGTCGACCACAGCTGGTAAACAGTAGTAGAATATTAACCGCAGGAGGGTACCTGCGGTTAGTTTTAGGGAGAAACACATCATGCTGAACAGAGAGCGTCTGAACAAAGTGATCGGAAAACTGCACAGGATCGGTGCGGAGCAGATGCTGATCACAGATCCGCTGGCCATATACTGGCTGTGCGGAAAATGGATCTGGCCGGGGGAAAGATTCCTTGGTCTGCTGATTTCGGAAACCAGGGCACCGGTTATGTTTGTCAACCGGCTGTTTGAGTTCAGTGAGAATATCGGAGTCCGGGTCATCTGGTATTCGGATTCTGATGATATTATTCCGATGCTTGTGGACAGAATTGACCTGAGAAAGCTGCTTGCCGTGGACAAGACAATGGCGGCCGGATTTCTGATTCCGCTGATGAACGCCAATGCGGCAAAGGGATTTGTGAACGGATCGATTGCCGTTGACGGGGCAAGAGCGCAGAAGGACAGCCTGGAAATCGAACTGATGCGGAAGTCATCGAAGATCAATGATCTGGCAATGGCGGAATTCAAGGGCCTGGTTCATGAGGGTGTTACGGAAAAAGAAATTGCCGATCAGACACTTAAGATTTACAGACGCCTCGGCGCTTCGGGATTCTCATTTGATCCGATCGTCAGTTTCGGGGCAAATGCCGCAGATCCGCACCATATGCCGGATGACACGGTTCTGAAGGAAGGGGATTGTGTTCTGCTGGACATCGGATGCGTATATGAAAACTACTGTTCCGATATGACCAGAACATTCTATTTCCGCCGGGAACCGGATGAAAGAATCAGGAATATTTATCATCTGGTCCGAAAAGCCAATGAAGCGGCGGAGGACATGCTGAAAGCCGGCATTCCTCTGTCATCGGTTGACAGACAGGCCCGCAGTATCATTGAGGAAGGCGGATACGGTCCGTATTTCAATCACAGGCTCGGACACTTTATCGGACTTCAGGATCATGAGGCCGGTGATGTGTCTTTGTCAAATCAGAATCTGACCGAAGCCGGCAACATCTTTTCCATCGAGCCCGGAATTTATCTGAAAGGTGATACCGGTGTGCGTATCGAAGATCTTGTGCTTATCACGGAAGACGGTCACGAAGTGCTGAATCAGTATCCGAAGGAAATAGAAATCATTGAATAAACAAAGATGCCCGGCATGTGCCGGGCATCAGTCATGTTCATTGAGCCACTGCGTGAGAATCTGACAGTATCTGTCCGTCTGTTCCGCGAAAACCGTATGCCTTGCGTTTTCAAACAGTTCCCATCTTGAATCCGGGATGCCGTCAAAGAGCGTTTTGGCTGTCAGGGGCGTGCAGAGATCGTTGGTTCCGCTGATAATCAGACATGGGACATCAATTTCTTTCAGTCTTCCGGTATATTCAAAGTTCCTGAGCGAACCGGAAGGCGTGTATTCGTTTGGGCCCCAGGCACAGAGATATGCTTCGGTGCCGCTCTTTTTCTTTCTGCGCAGGCATTCGGGATCATTTTCGGAAACAGGACCGGAACAGAACAGTGTCATAAAGTGATCGTTTGCCTTCTGATATTCTTCGGAAGAATAATCACCGCTTTCCTCCGCCCTGCGGATGGCTTCCTGTTCATGAGCGGGAAGAAATGCGATCATCCTGTGCAGCTCTCTTGACCAGAGTGACGCCGAGGAGAGTGTGCTGGATAAAACGGCACTTCTGACGCCGTTATGACTGCAGTTGAGCAGATAGGAGATTTCCAGCATGCCTCCCCAGGACTGACCGAGCAGATGGAAACTGTCCAAATGCAGATAATCAATCAGTGCTTCCAGTTCGCTGCGCCAGAATTCCTCCGTCCATAATTCGGGATGATTGTCCGTGTAGGAATTGCCGCATCCGATCTGGTCGTAGCTGATCACTGCTCTTCCTTCGCCGCTGATTCTGTCGAGCACTTCAAAATAATTGTGGGTGCTTCCCGGCCCGCCGTGAAGCAGAATCAGCGGCTTATGTCCGCCGGTGCTTTCTCCGGCTATTCTGTAATATGTTCTGAAGCCCCGAAAGGGCATGTAGCCTTCTGTAATCTTCATATTATTTCCCGAGTGCCTTTACGGACCTGATGCCGTATGCGTCTTCAGCGGACAGTACGGCATTGATGACAGCTTTTGACATGACTTCCGCAGCCAGGGCACCGGCAATATTGATATCCGCCTTTACATTTCCTTTTGACATTGCATAAATACTGTCGCCGTCAAACATTGTGTGTACGGGACGGATTGACATTGCATAACCGTTATGAGCCATGCCGGCGATTTTCGTAAGCTCGGTTTTATTGAAAGCACCGTTGGTGAGAATAACGCCGATGGTTGTATTTGTCACACCCTGAACCGGAAGGCCTTTAAGCATCGCTTCAATGCTGTCGACAAAATTCAGCTGATCATCCAGTATGCCCGCTATTGTTCTGCCGGTTTCGGGATCAACGATATTTCCCAAAGCATTGACAGCAACGACGGCGCCGATCTTAAGATCCCCGGCCTGAACGGCAAAGCTGCCGATACCGGCTTTCATGCAGTGCTCCATTCCCATTGCCTTGCCGACGGTCGCACCTGTCCCCGCACCGTAAACACCGTCCCGGTAGTTTCCGGCATTCATGCATGCCTGATAGCCGAGTTCTCTGTCCGGTCTGATTTTAGCTGTTGCGACGGGAAGGTCAAACAGGCAGGAAGCGCAGACGATCGGCACAACGCCGCAGTCTGTGGGGAAACCGAGATTTCTCTCCTCCAGATAGTCCATAACGCCCGCCGCCGCATTCAGTCCGAATGCACTGCCGCCGGACAGAAGAACCGCGTTAACGCTGCTGTTTGCGGCAAGCGGATTCAGAAGGGCAGATTCTCTTGAGGCAGGACCTCCGCCTCTGACATCAAGACCGGTAACCGCACCTTCTCCGGCAAGAATTACCGTGCATCCGGTTCCTGCTTCCCTGATTTCTGCATTTCCTATTTCAAAACCTTCAATTTCCTTAATGCTGATTTCTTTGCAAAAGCTGTTCATAGTATTTCCTTTCTGATTTCCTCAAGAAGTTTGATCTCTTCTTCCGATAATGCTTTCCCGTCCAGCAGATCAGGCCTGCGTTCCATGGTTGCCCGCAGTGATTCCTTCAGCCGCCAGCGCCGGATTTCGCTGTGATTTCCGTTCAGCAGGACATCCGGAACTTCCAGACCTTCAAATACTTTCGGCCTGGTGTACTGCGGATACTCGAGCAGACCTGATTCAAATGATTCATCTTCCGTACTTTCCTGTCTGAGAACACCCGGAAGGAGTCTGACAACAGAGTCCGCCACAGCCATCGCACATACCTCTCCGCCGGTCAGAATGTAATCACCCATGCATATTTCTTCGTCAAAATATCTGCTGATGCGTTCATCCATTCCTTCATAGTGACCGCACAGCATGATCAGATGTTTCTCCCTGCTGAAGCGGTGTGCATCTTCCTGTGTATATTTCCTTCCCCGCGGTGAAAACAGAATGCACCGGCTGTCTGCGGTTTTTACGGACTTCAGGGCAGAGATGACAGGACCGCATTTCATGATCATTCCTGCGCCGCCGCCGTAAGGACTGTCATCAATATGACGGTAGCTGCCGTCCGCAAACTCTTTGATGTCGACCAGTTCCGTACGGGCTGTGCCTCTTTCCTGCGCACGCTTAAGAACCGGTCCCTGCAGGAAGCCGGCAAAGATTTCGGGAAACATTGTCAGGATGGTAATCCGCATGTCTAAACTCTAGCACAAGACGGGGAAAATAGACACGGTTTCTCCGATTTGCCGGGATGCATCAAAAAAAGCAGAGAATCAGATCTCTGCTTCAGTCCGTTCTGTTACCCCAGGAATGCTCCGATAACTCCGTAGGACAGTGTTGTCATGATCACTGCGGCAAGGGCAATGCCGATCAGGATGGACAGACTTGCTTTCTTCAGATCCATATCGAATACCGAAGCAACAAGACTTCCGGTCCATGCACCGGTGCCGGGAAGGGGAATTCCGACAAAGAGGGTAAGACCCCAGAAACCGTATTTGTCAATCTTCGGTTTGTTCTTTGCGGCTTTTTCCTCCAGCTTTTCAACGATGCGGCTGAGATGATGGCTGCTCATCCACCGGAATATTTTTTTCAGAAGCAGGAGAATAAAAGGTATCGGCAGAATATTGCCGCAGACAGCCCAGAAAACACCTGTCCAGATCGGCAGATCCAATAACCTTGCCAGGATCAGGCCTCCTCTTTCCTCGATCAGCGGGATCATGGAAACTATAAATACTGACAACTCTGAAGATATATGCTGTCCTATGCCGGACATCCACCATTCAAGAAAACCGTTCATATCAACCTCTGCTAATTTCCAAATCACTCTATCACATATCATTGATACGGGCAAACGTAATATTTGCATTTTGCATGTACGGCTGCCGCACAGTCCGCAGCAGCGGATACCGGAGCTTCGGAAAAGATGTTCTGGTCAACAAATTCTTTTTTAAAAAATTTTTGAAAATTAGTGTTGACTTAGGTTTGCGTGTTTGGTATTATAAACAGGCATTCGATAGAAGAACGTTGCGATGGGCCTGTAGCTCAGGTGGTTAGAGCGCACCCCTGATAAGGGTGAGGTCGTTGGTTCAAGTCCATTCAGGCCCACCATTCTTCTATTGAATTAATATAC
>JAILGV010000056.1 GCA_024696355.1 Solobacterium sp. | reverse complement strand
GAAATCAGCTGTGTCGGAATCAGGGAAACGCCCGCAGGCGCCATTGAATGCGCCGGGAAAACCACTCCGAAATGAGATGCTGTCACTCTTCCGTAGCAGCAGCCGGCAAAGAAGCATCCGATTCTTCCGAATGCCTGTCCCAGGGCAACCTCCGGGGCAAGCAGATTCAGATAATCCATAAAGCGGATTTTTTTGACTTTGCTGTAAACCCACATGCCGAACAGACCGCCCAGAATGCCTCCGTATACAACCCATCCGTCAGCGCCCAGCACCGCCATAGGATCTTTCAGCAGCAGTTCCAGATTGGTCAGCGCATACAGGATTTTGGATCCCGCAAATCCCGAGATCAGCGCAGTGAAGATCATGCTGTCCGTAATATCGGGGCTCAGGCCGTGCTTCTTTGCCAGACGTTCTCCGACAAAGAACGCAGCCAGTATTCCTACGGCAATCATCGCTCCGTAACCGTGGATCGTGAACCTGCCGATTGTAAACCAGTCGTTATACATCAAGTACCTCCATACAACGAACTATTGTAAGCTATTTTTACTGATCCTTGAAGTCCTCCGCTTTTTCTGCAGGTTCAGGACTCTCCTCCATCATCTGGTCCAGTTCGGGTACGGAAACCGGTTCGGGTTCCGCCGCATGCACTTCCTCAGGCACAACCGGTGAAGGAATTTCCTCCGGTGCAGCTTCCGGAACGGGAATCTCGGGAGCCGGTTCGGGTTCTGCCTCGGGCTCCTCGGGTTTCGGATTATCCAGTTCCTTCACATACTTATGAATCTTTGTCGAAAGGAAGATGCCCAGAATCAGATCACTGAGACCGCAGTAAATCAGGAAGCAGCCTGCCATCTTGAAGAATGTCACTTCCTCCTGCACGACATGAAGCAGGGCAAGCGCAATCGGAATCAGACTGATCAGGGCAAAAGAGAAGTACATCCAGAAGTTGGGCACGCCGAGTCTTCTTGCATCTATGCCGTCCTGAAGCTTCAGGGCGATACTGACGGCGATCGCAAGACAGAGCAGCGGTGTAATCATCTGATTGAACGTATTTCTGTTCATGATGATCAGAATGCCGATCAGCACACGGATCATGCCTTCCGCAAAATCATTCCTGAAGAAGCTTTCACGTTTCTCCAGTGTGAAGTAAATGATCATGTCAAGCACGCCGATCGCAATCAGGCCGCCGCCGACAATCGGGCTGAACATCAGTGACATTTCAGTCGGATAAAGGAACAGCAGAACGCCGCCGACGATATAGATTGCGGCAACACCAATTGATACCCATTTTACATTTTTAAACATATCAGTACCTCATTCAGATACTAATTATTATATAACGAGATGAATGATATAATACCGTTGATACAGGGAGAAAACCATGAAAAATGTACTTGTCACACTGCAGCTTCAGGAACACTCCAGAATTGAGATCGAACAGATTGAAGGCTACAGCTTCCGTTTCAAAAGAACAAAGGACGTCACGGATGACGATCTTGCCTGGGCACAGGTCATCGTCGGCGGCCCTTCGTTAAAGGATGTTGAAAAAGCTCCCGGTCTGGAATGGATCCAGACTCCCTTCGCCGGTGTCAATACATATAAAGACCTGCCGGAACATATCATTCTCTCCAATGCATACGGTGCCTACGGCCAGGGAATCGGTGAGTTTATGACCGCCTGTGTCCTGAGCGCCGACAAAAAGCTGGGACAGTATGCAAGAATACAGAAGGAACGGCAGTGGGAATGCCTCGGTTTCGGAAAAGGCGTTTCCAACATGAAGGTTCTTTCCGTGGGAGCCGGCAGTATCGGCAGACAGTTTATGATGCGCATGCATGCGCTCGGTGCAGAATGCCGGGGCGTCACCAGAACAAAGCATGATACACCGGAGTATGCCGAAGGCATGTATACATTTGATCAGCTTGATGAACTTCTGCCGGACATGGACGTTGTCGCACTGAGCCTGCCGGAAACCGAGCTGACAATCCATATGTTTGACAGGCAGCGTCTGGAAAAGACAAAGCCCGGAAGCATTCTGATCAATGTCGGAAGAGGAACTGCCATCGTTACCCATGACCTGCTTCAGGTTGTCAGAAAGCATCATTTCTCTGCCGTGTTCCTGGATGTCACCGATCCGGAGCCCCTGCCGAAGAACGATCCTCTGTGGACAGAGGAAGATGTCTACATCACGCCGCATATTTCGGGGCGGTATGCCAATCCGGCAAACTATGAAAACGTCCTTTCCGTCATTAAGGAAAACCTCAGAAGAAGCGCTGAGGGAAAACCCCTGCTTCATGTTGTAAACAAGGAAAGCGGAGGCTATTAAGCCTCTGTTTTTTTATTACGGTCAGACACAATTCATGATATATTACGCTTATGAGCGAAAAGAAAAAAGAACTGATCCGCGACCTTACCGCGGGAAGCGTTCCGAAGACGCTTCTCTCCTTTGCGATGCCGCTGTTCCTTTCGGGACTTCTGCAGACGGTATACAACATGGTCGATATGATCGTTGTCGGAAAATTTGTAGGTCCCGCCGGTCTGGCAGCTGTTTCCATCGGCGGTGAGCTGCTTCAGCTCCTGACATTTATCGCCATGGGTTTTTCCAATGCCGGACAGATTCTGATTTCAAGATATGTCGGAGAACAGAGAAGAGATCTGGTAGGCAAAATGATCGGCTCCCTGTTCACGCTTCTGCTTACCGCCGCAATTGTTCTGATGATCATATTCGGCCTGAATTATGCCGGACTGATGAACTGGCTGAATACCCCGGCCGACTCATGGGATATGACCAGGGATTACTTCATTACCTGCATCTTCGGCCTCATCTTTATCTACGGCTACAATCTGGTGTCCGCAATTCTCAGAGGCATGGGTGATTCCAGACATCCGTTCATGTTTATTGCCGCAGCCTCAGTCATAAATATCATCCTTGACCTGCTGTTTGTCGGCAGGATGGGCATGGGTGCCTTCGGTGCCGCCCTGGCAACCGTAATCGGACAGGGCATCAGCTTCCTCTTTGCCCTGCGTCTTCTTTACCGGAACAGAGAACAGTTCTGCTTTGACTTCAGAAGAAAGAGCTTCCGCATTTCCGGCGATGTGATCCGGCCGCTGTTTCTGCTCGGCATTCCGATGGTTATCCAGTCTGCCGCAATCACATTCTCCATGCTTTACGTCAACTCCTATGTCAATTCCTACGGCGTCACGGCCGTTGCCGTAACCGGCGTGGCCAGAAAGCTTGAAAGCATCATCGGCATCATTTCCCAGGCAATATCCTCCGGCGGCGGTGCCATGATCGCACAGGCCCTCGGTGCCGGGAAGACGGAACGTGTTCCGAAGGTCGTTTATACAGCCTTCTTCATTGTGCTTGTCCCTTCTTCAATTATGGCAGTCATCACTGTCTTCCATCCGGAATGGCTGTTCGGCATGTTCACGGATGATCCGGACGTGCTTGCCATGGCACTGACTTATATCCCCGTAGCCCTTGTGCAGTACGCCGGTGCCTGCCTGCGGCCTGCCAGCTTCGCACTGATCAACGGCTCGGGAAACAGCAGGCTGAATCTTACCGTCGCCCTGCTTGACGGCATCGTATGCAGAATCGGCCTTGCCGTCCTTCTCGGCGTCACACTCGGTCTGGGAATCAGGGGCTTCTGGTACGGAAACGCCCTTGCCGGACTTGTCCCCTTCCTGATCGGCGGAACCTACCTGATCAGCGGAAGATGGAAGCTGAGAGCATCTGCACAATAAAAAAACGAAGCCTGTTCCGCTGCAGGCTTCATTTTTTTACAGATACGTCACTGTTTCCTCAAGCGGCTTTCTGTCGAAGTGCTTGGCCAGCGGTACGCCGCCTTCTCCGGGATATCCGATGTCCATCAGCATCACAATCGTTTCATTTTCCGGAAGACCCAGCGCCTTTGCCGTCTCATCCGGATCGAACCGGTTCAGCCAGCATGAGCCGAGACCTTCATTGTATGCCGCAAGAATCATCTGGGTCGCCACGATCGTCGCATCCTCGGCGCCGGAATTATACCTGTCTCCGGGATAGGAATAGACATTGTTTCTGTCATAGGCGACTGCGATCACGACCGGTGCGCCGTAGCGGCATACCGTGCATTCATCGATCTTCTTCAGCATCTGCTGCGACTGTATGACATAAATGCGCTGTTCCTGCAGGTTCTTTGCCGTAGGAGCCACCCTGCCTGCTTCAAGAACAGCCTGCAGCTTTTCACTTTCAACCGCTCTGTCACTGTATACCTTGCATGAATAACGGTTCTTTACAACATCAGTAAATTCCATAAAGAAGCCTCCTTAACTGATTCCATTATAATTCCTCCCTTCTCCCGTAATAAAGGAAATGCACCGGTTCCCAGACTTTCAGAATCCTGTCCGTTTCTGTAAAATAATGACGGAGAACAATTATGAGTGAATATATCTGGCCGTATGCCAATGAACTGGAAAAAGTAACCAGGGACACATGCGATGTACTGGTCCTGGGAGGAGGACTTGCCGGCTGCTTTGCGGCTGTTTCCGCCGCAGAAAGAGGAAAAAAGGTAATCCTCATTGAGAAGGGTGCTGTTAAAAGAAGCGGCTCCGCCGGAACCGGAATGGACCATTGGGAAAGTGCGTGCACCAATCCCTGTTCCCTGGTGACACCGGAAGAAATCGCCTCTGCCTACGTGGATGAGCAGGATCACTACAGCAACGGCATCTTCCACTACATTACCTGCCGCGAAGGATGGGACAGGATGCTGGACATGGAAAAATTCGGCGGAAAGATCAGGGATACCGGAGATGAATTCAAAGGTGCCGAATTCCGTGATGATGCCACGAAGCTGATGTTTGCCTATGACTACCGGAACCGCTTCACATTAAGAGTCTGGGGAAGCACATTCAAGCCTGCCCTGTATAAGGAACTGCTGAGACTCGGCGTAAAGATTTACGAGCATACCGAAGCCACTGCCCTTCTGACAAAGGAAATCAACGGCAGAAAACGCGGCATCGGCGCCGTCGGCATGAATGTCCATACCGGCGGTCTGCTTGTTGTTTCGGCCAGGGCAACCGTGCTTGCCATGTCAAGGCCGGCAAGAATCTGGCTCTTTGATTCCGATCTGCCGGGTCTCTGTGAATTCAGACCATTCCAGTCCATCGGGAGCGGCCATGCCATGGGTTACCGCATCGGCATGGAATTCACCATGATGGAAAAATCCGTGCGCGGGGAATTCTCCGCTGCCGGAAGAAGCTTTCCTCCCTACGGGACGGGAAACAATCACAACACATGGTATGCGGCTACGATGGTGGACAGCAGAGGCGTTGAGATCCCGTATCTCGACCGTGACGGAAATATTCTTCAGACCGTATCACAGCGGTATTATCCCGCAGAGGGACAGAAGTTCTTCCTCAAGGGCGGTGTCATCGATGAACCGAAATACGAATACCGCGGACCGGAGACAATGCCGTTTGACGAACTCATCAGACGCGGATACAGGCTGCCCTTCTACGCTGATCTGAGCAGAATGCCGGAGGCGGAGCGCAGAGTCATCTGGGGCATGATGGTCGGTGAGGAGGGAAAAACAAAGATTCCCGTGCTGCAGTACTATACCGAACGCGGCTTCGATCCCGAAAAGCATATCCTGCAGTCCTACGGAAGCGGCTGGCAGTCTGCCTCATTCCTCGATCAGGAACGGCAGCTGTTCGGCGCTCCCGGCGGAATCATGCACGACTGGAATCTGAAAACAAACATCGACGGCATCTATGCCGCAGGTGACCAGCTGTTCGGAAGCGACTGCGGAGGCGCCGCCTGCGCCACCGGCCACTACGCCGGAAGAAAAGCCGCAGACTGTGCGGAAGGATACGAGCTGCATGAAGCTGATGAAGCACAGATCGCCGAAGAAAAAGACCGGCTGTATGCGGCCATATACCGGAATGACGGCATGAACTGGAAACAGCTGAACAAAGCCATATCCAAAGCCATGCAGAACTACTGCGGCGGCGTCAAAAACCGTGATCTGCTTATGCAGGGAATCGACCTGCTCGAAAGCTACCGTGAGGAAGCCGTCCCGCAGCTTTATGCAGAAAATCCCCATGACCTCATGCGGACACATGAGGTTCTGGACATCCTTGAAGTATCAGACATGATCCTTCATGCCTGTCTCTTCCGCGAATCATCTTCAAAGCCGCTCTGCTTCGTGCGCAGCGACTATCCCGAAACAGATCCTCCCGAAGACAGAAGGTTCATCACCGTACGAAGGGAAAACGGCAGAGCTGTCAGAGGAAGCGTGCCGCTGGATTACTTCGGTGATCTCAAAAGTGAATACGAGAAGCACAATCAGGACTATATCGGCGGAGGAAAAGAATGATGAAGGAATTCAAAGTATCACCTGCCGCAAGCAGTGCAGTCCCTGTTACATTCAGCGATGCATGCACCGGCTGCAACATCTGCGCCCAGGTATGCCAGTGCGATGTTCTCCTGCCGGATACCCGGAAAGGAAAGCATCCGATCGTCATGTGGCCGGGAGAATGCTGGTACTGCGGCGCATGCGTCATGTCCTGCCCCGTGCAGGCAATCCGTCTGGAGCACCCGCTCATGAACAGGGCAAGATTCATTAAGGCATTCAGATAGCCGTCCGGTCACCGGACGGTTTTCTTTCATATGCCGAATGCGCCGGCTTTCTGACGCAGGGTGCCGGTATATTTAAAGCTGTACCCCGGTTTAATGGATATGATATACTGTTAGAAAGCCGGTGCATTCGGCATATGAAAGAAAACCGTCCGGTAACCGGACGGCTATCTGAATGCCCTGATGAATCTTGCCCTGTTCATGAGCGGGTGCTCCAGACGGATTGCCTGCACGGGGCAGGACATGACGCATGCGCCGCAGTACC
>JAILGV010000042.1 GCA_024696355.1 Solobacterium sp. | reverse complement strand
TCACTGACGGAAACATCCGTATATGTCTTTCCGCTGCCCGCAAAACAGATACCGGTAATCACCTGATGCGTATGCCCGGACAGTTCCCTCAGCATGCGCTCCGCATCCTTTCTGTCATGCGGTTTTCCAAGCACTTCCCCGTTCAGCACGACAATCGTATCCGATCCGATCACCACTGCGTCCGGATGCTGCACAAGAACGGCATGTGCCTTCCGGTATGCCAGCTTCCGGATTTCCTCCTTCAGATCGTTATCCGGATTTATTGATTCATCTATGTCTGCAGCCTCCACGGTAAAAGAAACACCGCATTTTTCCAGCAGTTCTTTTCTTCTGGGAGACTGACTTGCAAGTATAATACGCTTCATATCCTCAGTTATATACCTTTCACGGAGAATTATACTCCAAATGGTCAGGCGTCCCAACTTCGATGTATAATGAATCTATCAGAACTGAAAGAGAGGTTAACATATTATGAATAATTCACCTGTACTCGTCATTCTGGCTGCCGGCATGGGAAGCCGTTACGGCGGCATGAAGCAGATTGACGGAGTGGGAAGCCACGGAGAGCCGATTATTGAATTCTCCATTTATGATGCATATAAGGCAGGTTTCAGAAAAGTTGTTCTTATCATCAAGAAGGAACACAAGGAATTATTTGAAAAGGCGCTGACGGACAGAGTCAGGGCCAACGGCATGGAAGTGGAATTTGCCTATCAGGAAATGACAAATATTCCGGAAGGCTTTGCCGTTCCCGAAGGAAGAGAAAAGCCGTGGGGAACCACACATGCCCTTCTTGCCTGCAAGGGTGTAGTCAATGAACCGTTCGCAATCATCAACGCCGATGATTTCTACGGAAGAAATGCATATGAAGTTATTTATAAATATCTGACAACAGAAATCTCTGATGACAATTATGCAATGGTCGGATTCAGATGCACCAATACACTGACAGACAACGGAACGGTCACAAGAGGACTCTGCGAAGAAACAGACGGCTATCTGAGCCACATCGTTGAAATTCAGAAGATTGCCAAACAGGGAGATCACGCTGTATACGAAGATGGCGGCGAATGGAAGCCGATTGACGATGACGCGCTTGTCTCCATGAACTTCTGGGGCTTCACACCGAAAATCTTTGAAGAGCTTGAGCCGATTTTCGAAAAGTTCCTGAAGAACAACCTCGAAAAGAATCCCATGAAGTGCGAGCATGTCATTCCCACTGCCATCGGTGACCTCGTGGCTGAAGATGCCGTCAAAGTCAGAATGCTTTCCAGCAGCGATCAGTGGTTCGGCGTAACCTACAAAGAAGACAAGCCGCTTGTCGTTGCCCGCATCCAGCAGCTCAAGGACGAAGGTCTTTATCCCGACGTCATGTGGAAATAAGCTGAAGCGAAACAGATATAATTCAGATATACATTACAATGCCCCCGCCTGATTCCTTCCGGAATCTGAAGCGGGGGCATTCTGTTTCATGGCAGAACGGTTCCTGCATCACCGCATGCTTCCGGGTTATGGCCGCGGGTTTTTGTTCCGGAAGATTCCTCAGGATCCGCTATCCCCAGACTGCGTAAAGTGTAATGTCGGTATCCGCACTGTAAATATCACCGGGCTGACATACCGGAACTGCCGCATCGGCACTGTCTGCCCAGCCCAGGAATTGGAATCCGCTTCGTGTCGGCACAGTATCGGGAATCCAGACCTCATCTGCGAACCACTGGTTCTCAGGTCCGCCTGTACCGCCCATCAGATCAAACCGCAGATAATTGAAGCGGCCGGCATACTCCCATTCTTCAACCGGAATCATTTCATATTCCGCGAAATCTTCTTCAATGTACGTCCACTCGTCGATCATCCTGACATCATGGGCAATCAGGTCATGATGCAGTGCTTCCCTCTCGTTCCTGGTCTGTTCCGTGGTTCCGCTGAACTCCCTTAATCCCAGACAGGCTTTCAGGTACCGCCAGGACAGCTTGCTGCGGCGGATAGCCTCAAGAGCCTCGTCACTGCCTGCGGCGTTTTCAGCCCTTGACCAGAGCTGATCGATCTTCTCAGCTTCTTTTTCATCAATTGCGAAGGACTCGGTCATGGAACTGTAAATCGTCACATGATCTTTCGTATGGTCCGTAATCTCATCTACAGCCGCCTTGATGTACTGTCCTCCCGCACCGTAATAGTAGGTGCAGAAATCCAGCATTGCCGCATCATAATCACAGTAGGGATTTTCCAGAAGCTTTGCGATGAGATACGTTCTCAGATCAGCGAATTCGGTGTCACACAGATAAATATAATAGTTTCCTTCTTCGTAAACACCCCTGACCCCGTGTTCACAGAAGCTCTGCATATTTTTCTGCAGAACATGAAAATCAGGGAATATGCCGAGTGTAAAGGCGTAGTTCGTCGTGTAGTCCCAGATATACATTCTGCCGCAGATCCGCGACCATTCTTCAAGATCCTTCATCAGTTCTTTGTTTTCGGGACAGTGAGGATCATCTATGGCATGGGAGAAACAGCATTCGAATGTGCAGAGCCTGATGATGACGTTGTCTGCCGGCACAACAGCAGACGGGGCTTTGCGTGTGTATCTGTAGGCAAATGTATCAAATGCCACATTGTCATAGCCTTTTTCCCTGACTGCCCCGGCAATCCGGTTGACAAATGTCAGCAGTGAACCGGCATGGGATCCGTTTGCCTCATCAAGCGATCTGCAGTTATCACATTCACAGTAATCAAGATTATCAGCCTGGGACAGCGAAATGATCTGCAGGTCTGCATTGGGATTATGCTCTTCTGCAAGCAGTTCGAGAACCTCATCGAGGACGATTCTGTAAACATCATCATTGGTCAGGCACAGCTGTCCGGGAACCCTCTGCCCGTCATGCAGCGCAAAATATTCCGGATGGCTGCTGAAGTATTTGTCAGACGAACAGAAAACATTTGAAAGTGTATGACTGGAACCGCTGAGATACGGAATGTGTCCTCCCTGTTCAGCGGTTACCGCTCCCTGCAGATCACCGTTCAGTTTGTTGGCAAGTGAGTATAAAGGTGTCCACCCGCTGCGCCAGTCTGTATTTCTGTATTCAAAGTACGTATTATATTCAATTCTTTTATCGGGAAGATTCATTTTATCGGAGGTCTTAACCATTCCGGACAGCCATGTAAAACATCTGTAACCGCAGAAATCCTCCAGGAAGGTAAAGACACCGTAGACGGTACCCCGGCTTCCCGCACCGTAAATTGCCAGACCGTTTCTGAACGGGGCGAGAACATACGAGTCAGCGGATTTTCCCGCGATATCGGAAGTATCATAAACAGAAGTCGCTCCGATGCAGAACCTGAATCCCGCAAACGGCTGATTGTCCCTGATGATGGGGTAATCATTTCCGTCAAGATACGTCAGATATTCCGACAGAACCTCTGCGGCAAAGTTTTCCTGAGCAGAAGCGTCAGCGGAAACAACAACTGCATATTTCCGTTCTTCATCCTCATTTTCCTCAGCCCAGTGCGGCAGAAGATTTTTCGCAGTGATTTTGAATGTGACCTTCTTGAACCCGCCGTAGCTGTTGATTCCGTGGAGGATGACCGATGCGGTCCCTTTTCTGATATTTCCGGAACAGCTGACGATCTCGAAATCTTCCCCGTATCTCAGCTGTGTCGTCCTGTTGATCACGGCTTTGGTAAACGCACTGCCGTCCGGTATGATCTCCTTTCCGGTGTACTCCTGCGGTGCGATGGAGAAGACCGCCTTTGAGATGTCCGTTCCGGGGAAAAGAATGCGGTATTCCCCGGATACTGTACCGGTGTAGCTGCCTTTGCCGCTTACAGTCACCCTGACAGCGGACCCTGCCGGCACCTGATCATCCGCATCAAGCGGTACATACGATCCGCTTTCGTCCTTCAGTTCATAGGAATAATCCGTACTATAATCCGTCCCGGCTTTCAGCGGTTTCCCGTCCGTGTCCTTCAGGGAAGGCGTGCTTTTGTATTTGCCGGCCCTGCTGTAAACAATATCCTTAACCGTTACTGCAGTCTCCCTGATGTCTTTCGGCGTGATCTCAAAATATACCGTCTGTGCCGGCGTGCCTTTGAAATTGCCCCTGAATGTCAGAACAGCCTTTCCCGTTCCTGTTTTCGTATTGGAAGAATACTTAACGGTATAATCATCCCCGGAAACAAGCTCCAGCCCGAGTTCCTCATCATAAATGCTGATCTGTGCTTTCGCACCGCCTTTGGCAACCGGAACGGATGCTTCATAAGCCACATCCCCGGCCGTGATGCTTTCTGTATTCGGCCGGATGGTGAACTTTACGGTCCTTGTTCCGGTGAAACCCCTTCTGCCTTCAATTATGACGCTGGCTGTACCGGCGTTCACATTGTTCTGATAGCTGTCTTCCAGAATCTCATAGTCTTCCGCCTCCAGCTCAGCCCCGTCATAAACAAGACCGAATCCTTCATTCAGCTTCTGTTTCTGCCCGTTAAAGACATAAGTTCCGATCCCGGCAGTCTTTATCTTTCTGTCTGTCAGGGGAATACCGGTGATATTGATGCTGACGGTCCTCTTCCCGCTGTATTTTCCGATGCCTTCGATCGTAAATTTCAGCGTTCCCGTCTTCCGGTAATCCGCCGGAATCTCACTGACGATGTAATCCTGTTCATATACCAGTGCCTTACTGCCGTTTCTGACCGTCAGATTCGGAATGATCTCACCTGCGAAATCATTCCCGGCAATATTCTGATACTTTACGCTTTTTGCCGTAACTTTGAGTTTGCTGAGGGCGGTCAGCTGCGCATCTTTGGGGACGACCTGGATCATGACTTTTCTGGTGCCCTCATAATTGCCTTTTCCGTCAAGGATTGCCGTTACCTCACCGGCACTCTTCCCGTCCCATTTTCTGCCGTCTTTCGTATATTCCCTGACGGTATAATCCGTTTTTGCCAGTTTCTTCGCACCGAAATACAGGACCGGCACCGGTGTCAGCGTTTTTCCGGTCTCCTGCACCGTCAGGGCATCTGCTGTAATTCTGTCATCTTCCAGTCTGACCGGCAGGATCTCAAAGTTAATCGTCCTGGTACCGGCATAATTGCCTTTCATTGTCAAAACGGCAGAGGCTGTGCCGGCATTGATGTTGTTTTTATACGAGACTGTATAATCCGTCCCGGCCTTCAGCAGCCGTCCGGTGTCGTACAATGTCACCTCCGGACAGATCGCTTTGCCGGTATATTCATATTCCTTCTGCATCACGCCGGGATAAATACTGCCGGAAATGACTTCAACCGTGAATGAATCGCTGCAGACGCCGTTCACGTCGGATACGGTGATGACTGCTGTCCCGTCTGCGATTCCTTTCATTATGCCGTTGTCGTCTACGGAAACAATCTCAGGACGGTCTGACGTAAATATCACAGCAGGTTCGGAGGCATCTGCCGGTTCGACAGTGTATCTGATCTGCTCTTCTCTGCCTGCCGGCAGATATTCTTTTTTATTTACAATCGCAATCCCGCTGACCGGCACATATTCAACCGTGACCGGCACCGATGCGGACACTTCCCCGCCGTTGATATCCAGGGTTATCACAGCCTGTCCTTCATTAACTGCAGTCACCAGTCCGTTTTCATCAACCGATGCGGTCTGCGGATCAGAGGAATGCCATTCTGCCTGTACAACTTCCGCATTTTCGGGAAGCACCGTATAAGAAAGCATGAATGCATGGTAAAGGCTCAGGGTCAGTGATTCCGGCAGAACCGCAGCTGATTCCGGTTTCACCGCAACTGTCACCCGGTGCTCTGCGCAGATATCCGGATCCGAAACAGACCTCACAGTAATCACAGCCGTACCGGTGTCTGCCGCAGTGATTCTTCCTGACTGATCAACGGCCGCAACGGCCGGATCGGAGCTCTCCCAGATTACGCTCCTTTCGGAAGCATCCTCAGGCAGCACCGCCGCCGTCAGGAAAACCGACTCACCCGGTGCCAGCCTGCTCTGACTGATGTCAAGCGTGATCCCGGCAACATGAATGAAGCTGTTTTCATCGGAAAAAGGCAGATAATTGTAAGACAGCCGCGGCGAACCGGCTGATTGATAGAGATCATATCTGACGCTGTCTCCTTCGACCCGGATTCCGTAAATACGGCCGGTGCCCATCTCCTGATCCGTGATCCTGCCGATCTCAGTGATCAGGCCTGCCGGTGTAATGCTGTATACCGAATCCTGCAGGGAGGCAATGAACATATCATGATATGAATCGAGACTGATGAAATATCCGGAATCATTCTCTGTACTTCCCGGAAGACTCCATTCCCCGCCCAGTTCATTACTCAGAAGCCTGTCACTGCCACCGGCGTAATCATGGACAAAGATTTCATTGCCGTTAACCGTATAAGCCCAGAGATCCCCGACGGCAGGAATCCTGCTTGTGCACTCCCTCCACCAGGCATCCGGGTATTCTTCCTCTGCCGCAGCATCAAAGATATTCTCACCTTTTGTATTTACCCAGTCTGCCGCGTCATGCCCTGTTTCAATCATCCCTTCCCGGCCGAGCAGGAAATTCCTGTGACCACAGTGCATCAGGTAGCTGTCTGCCGGATCATCCCATGCCGTATCGATGTAATATGTTTTCCCGCCGATTACAACAGTGTTCCAGGCATGGGAAAGCTCACTGCCGGAGATGACATCGCTTTCAATCCCGGCAAGATTCAGCAGGTATTTATACGCCAGGGCATATCCCTGACAGCCGGATGATCCTTCGACAAGCGCATTGTAGGCATTGAATTTCGAAAGGCTTTCATCATATGTATTCTCAACGATCAGCAGATCGTGCAGATAGAGTGCAGTCTGTTCATCATTCAGGCCGGAGCCAGGTCCCGAAACAATCTCAGACACCCTTGTATTGAACAATTCAATATCCGCACTGCCGTACTCCGGATGATATGCGACGTTAACGTCTTTCACATATCCGTTTTCAACAGACGCAGAGAAGCTTCTTCCGTCGATATAAAACAGCTGGGGATTGTTATTGAGCAGAAAGCCGTATAATCCGGCACCTGCATCCGCAGGAATCATAAGGTCAAAAACCGGCACTTTCTCAGCACGGTCTGCGGCAGCTTCCAGCAGTCTGTTCTCCAGTTCCCCGATCACTTCTTCCCCGGGGCCGGACTGATCTTCCGCAAAAAGAGCCTGAAGACTCTCATCTGCCGTGACAAATCCGCCTTCCTGCAGAACGAATGAGGAAATATCAGTCAGAACATCAGACTCCTCCTCAGACGATTCGCTTCCGGCACTGTCATCTTCCGAAGGCTCCGCAGTCAGTTCTTCGGCGGCTGCTTCCTCCGCATTTTCTTCCCCGGATATCTCTTCCGCAACATCCCCGGAGTCCCCGCCGGTTTCGGAAACCTCTGCAGTCCCGGTATCTTCTGCGGTACTTTCCGCTTCTTCGCCATGTACGGTGCTCACACCGGCTGTCAGAATGCTGAAAGCCAGCAGCGCATTTGCCATGATTCTGATTTTCTTCATAAGGCAGTCCCTCACAGATAAAACTACAATGGAATAAGTCGATTAAATAAATCTCATTCATTATAACGTTATTTCAGTCCCTGTTTCTGACAGATCAACATTTCTGCATTCATTTTTCTTCAGTACGCATCCATATGAAAAGACAGAGCCTTCCGTGTGCTTTTTCACATTTCCTCTCTGTCTTTCTCCCGCGTTATTTCAGACAGCCCTCACCGGTCCGGGGACTGCTCTGCATACCGTTTCCCCGGATCAGTATTCCAGATCGTCAAGAATCCGGTCAGTAAGTTCCGTAACCTTCAGATTCTCATGTGTCCGGACGATATCATTCTCAAGGAAGTACTTCAGTTCTCCGGCAAATCCCCTCAGATAAAGATCTCTGGTCATGCCTGAGGAAGGTGTGTCCGTTACCGTAAAGCATCTGTCCTCTTCGCCCAGCGTTGTATGATCCTGCCGGTTGATTTCATGAATCTTATAGCCGTTCAGACCCTTCGTTTCAATAAATCCGTTTTCATATGTAGCCGTAATGGACTCTTCTTCACGTGACCATGCACTGTGGCTTTCAAAGTATATCGATCCGACGGCGTCATTGCCCATGCGCATCGAAATCTGATAGGAAGATCCTGTCATTGTGTCATAGGAAAGTGCATGTACTTCCTCAACGCTTCCGAACAGCCAGAGCACAAGATCCAGGAAATGCGTCGCCACATAATAGAAGTAGTCCCTGTCATTCGAACAGAAATTACTGCCGTCCACCAGGAACCTTGCCTGGAATCCGCACAGTCTGCCCAGTTTTTCACTGTCTTCCTTCATCTTCAGATAGACAGGCGCAAACCGCTTCATATAGCCGACCATGACAGCTCCCTGACCCTGTCTGGCAGCGTCTTCCACTTCGCGTGCCTCTTCCAGAGACATTCCCAGCGGTTTTTCCGTAAACACCTGCTTGCCTGCCTTCAGACAGTCTTTGACTATCTCAGCCGCATCCTCCGCTGTGACAACAACAATCACCTTGTCGATCTCCTGTTCCTGAAGCATCAGATGATAGTCATCATATGCGGCAGCCTGAAAACCAAAATCGGCAATTGCTTTTTCGGCATTGACCATCTGCCTTGCACATACAGCAGTAACGTTGGCTTTGAGAAGTTTCAGTACAGGATATATATTCGCCCTTGTGTGGCGTCCCGTACCGATAAGTGCAATTTTCTGAGTACTGTCCATGAAATCCTCCCTCAGTTACATATTGTCCTTGAGGAACCGGAATACATTTCTGTATCCGATATCTTCAACCTGATCTTCGGTAAAACCGACTTCCCGCAGCGCCTTTATGAAATTCTGTGTCTGGTCCGCACGGTAAAGATCGTTTTTATTTTTGCTCATATCACGGTAATAATCCAGATAATCGAACCCGCATGCAAGGCACTGGTGCCCTGCGATATCCGCGATATGTTTTGCGTGTTTTGCCAGTGCCAGAGCATTCTGATGCTTTCTGTCGGCGGAAATGAATCTGCGGTAAGAATTCATGCCGATCAGTCCGCCTCTTTCCGCAGTCGCGATAATCATCTCATCTGTCATATTGCGGGGCTGTTCACACAGAGTTCTGCAGTTTGAATGTGTCGCGATGACGGGTCTTTCGCTCGTATTGTAAATATCCCAGAACGTATGCTCGTTGGCATGGGAAACATCGACGATCATATGAAGACGGTTCATCTCACGGATCACTTTTCTTCCCTTGTCCGTCAGTCCCCTTGCCGGGTCTCCCGCAGTGCCGGTAGCCAGATCATTTGTTTCATTCCAGACAAGAGAGGCAATCCTGACTCCCTGATCATACATCCAGCTGATTTTTTCCTTCGGATTGCTGTGAATGCCGCACATTCCCTCCACGGTCATGATAAAGGACACTTTGTCAGATTCCGGATCAAGATCCTTCGGCTTCCTGATCCAGCCGCAGTCACTGCTTTCGATCTCCCTGCGGGTTTCCGTGATCATTTCCTTCATCTGCTTCCAGTTCTGGCTTCCGTCAAAGAAACTTGCCGCAGCACAATAATATACTTCTCCCTGAAGCATCGGCTGAATATGATAGTTCTCCAGAATCCGGGTTTCGTTTTTTTCCTGTTTCAGAATAATGTTCATGCCCAGATCTGCATGAAGGTCAAATACCCGTGTCATAAACGTCTTCCTCCGTCCTGATATATACGGGACATGCATCCGCATCAATCGTACCGTCTTTTACTGTAACCAGTTTATCATCAATCAGATTTCTGTATCTGCCGTCCCTGAGATTTATACGGATTTTCCCGCGCAATCCGTTTACATTGAAGCATCCGTACAGGTTTCCGCCTGTACAGTACTCATTTATTTCCAGAACATCACTGTTTTCCGGAAAGTCTGCGGAAAGGATGCCTGCCTGCGTCAGATTTCTGATTTCATTCAGCCTGCGGATCAGTCCGGCAAAATCCTCATCCTGTTTCCTGAAGTCCACCGGATTGTGTTCAAACAGATCCGGTGTTCTGACATCCATTGTTTCCTGACCGTTGTACATAAATGCCGTGCCCGGACAGAGAAATGAAAAAGCTGTCCAGTTGATGATTCTGCCTGTGCGCTGTCCGAGGAGACTGCTGATTCTTTTCCGGTCATGGTTTTCCAGGCACATAACCCGCTTCAGATTCTGCGGGAAGACGGAAAAGGAATATTCCAGCGTCTGCCCGTAGGGAACCAGGTTTTTGTTCCGGACAGCATCACAGAACAAATCAAAAACATCATACGGATAGAGGTGATCAAATACCTCTGCAAGTTCACTGTCACTGCATACCGGAACCTTTGCCCTGCGGAGATTCCTGACCATGGATGCATCCACGGATTCCCCGAGCCAGATCAGGTTCTTCCGGACTGCCTCTGTTTCCTTCCGTGCTTTTCTCCAGAAGCTCATCGGAATCATCGATGCAACATCAAAACGGAATCCGTCCACGTTTTTCCTTGCCCAGAACTGCAGGATTGTGATCAGCTTGCCCTGCAGCTGCAGACTGCCGAAATCCAGATCATAAATATCGCTCCAGTCTTCCACGGCAATTCTGAAGTTTCCCTCTTCATCACGGACATAGTATTCGGGATGCTGTGAAACCCATTCGTGATCCCTGGCTGTATGGTGGAACACCATATCCATGATCACACGCATATCAAGCCGGTGCGCCTCTCTGACAAGCTCCGTAAAATCGGACATCGTCCCCAGGACCGGATCCACGGCATAATAATCCCTTACGGCATACGGACTGCCGAGCGTTCCCTTTCTTCCCGAGATCCCGACGGGATGGACAGGAAGAAGATAAATGCAGTTAAAGCCAAGGTCTCTGATCCTCTTAAGATCACTGCGCACTTCATTCAGCGTACCGCATGGCCCGTAATTTCTGACAAATATCTGATAAATGCTTAACGGTTTGTGATCACTGTCCATAAATCAGTTCTTTTCTTTATTCTTCTTGTATATGAAGTTCATGCCCTTGTAGGCAATATCAGGATCATAGATATTGATTTCATCCGTTTCATTGGAAATCACTTTCCCGAGACCTCCCGTCGCAATGACAAGGCAGTCGGGATCCTTCAGTTCCTTCTTCATATTGCGGATGATGTATTCCACCAGACCGATATATCCGTAAACAACACCCGCCTGCATGCCGCTGACGGTATTTCTGCCGAGAATGCTCGCCGGCTTCATGATTTCAATTTCCGGAAGCTTTGCCGTATTGCTGGAAAGCGCGTTGGCCGTAATGCCCAGACCCGGTGCGATTACCGTATATTCGAAGACGCCTTCCTTCGATACATAGTCAAATGTCGTTGCCGTACCGAAGTCAACGATGATGCAGCTGGTGTGATATGTGTAAAATGCCGCTGCGCAGTCCACAATGCGGTCTGCACCGACCTCTTTGGGATTCTCCGTACGGATGGATATTCCGGTGCGGATGCCGGGACCGACAATAATCGGTGTTTTTCCGACATACTTGATGATCGCACTGTTGAGGGAATACATGATCTTGGGCACGACGGAAGAGATGATGACATCATCGATATCCTCTTTTGTCACGCCCGCACTGTTCATCATTTCCCGCAGGCATATCCCGTATTCATCACTTGTGCGCGGTGTTTTGGTCGTCAGCCGGAAACTCGAAACCACCCGGTCATCATTCATCATACCCAGGGCTATATTGGTATTGCCGACATCAATTGTAAGCAGTATTCCCATATTTTCTACCTTCCGAATACTCTTCTGAGGATCTCTGCAGCCGTATCATATTTCGACAGCATTCCCAGATCTTCTTCTTTTTCCGATGAAATCAGCGTGACATGATTGGTATCCGCCGCAAAACCTGCCCCCGCTTCACGCAGACTGTTGGCCACGATATAGTCGCAGTTTTTCCTGGCAAGCTTTTTCCTTGCATTTTCCAGCACCGACTCTGTCTCCATGGAGAAGCCGACCAGCATCTGTCCGTCCCGTTTATTCTTTCCGAGCGTTGCCAGAATATCCGTCGTTCTGTCCAGTTCGATCGTCATTCCTCCGTCTGCTTTATGAATCTTTTCCGAAGCGGTATTCTTCGGTGTATAATCCGCCACCGCTGCCGAAAGAATAAAGCAGTCCGTCTCATTCTGCCGTGACAGAACCGCTTCGGCCATGTCCGCCGCGCTGACTACAGGGACGGTATGCACGCCTCTGATCGGATCAAGATGATTCTTTCCGGCCACCAGCGTCACTTCCGCACCGGCATCCCGGGCCGCCTTTGCCAGAGCATAGCCCATCTTGCCTGTGCTGTGATTTGTAATATACCTGACCGGATCAATCGCTTCCTGGGTCGGTCCTGCCGTTATGAGAACTTTCATGCCCGACAGATATTTTTCAGACATCATCTGTTTGAGGGCATCTTCGATGTCGGATGCCTCGGGCATTCTTCCCCTGCCCGTATCGCCGCAGGCAAGATATCCCTCCCCGCTTTCCAGGATTGTCATGTCGTATCTGCGGCATTTTTCCAGATTCTCCTGTGTTGCGGGATTATCCAGCATTCCTGTATTCATGGCAGGTACAATCAGCTTCGGTGCTCCGCATGCCAGAACGGTAGTCGTAAGCATGTCATCCGCAATGCCGTTTGCCAGCTTTGCAATCACATTGGCCGTTGCCGGAGCCACGACAACAGCATCTGCTTTCTTTGCCAGGGAAATGTGATGAACATCAGGCTGGAAGTCAACCGCAAACATATCCGTGATGACACGCTGACCGCTGAGCGTCTGAAAAGTCAGCGGCGTGACAAAATGCTGTGCATGCTCCGTCATCAGAACATGTACTTCATATCCCTGTTTTTTCAGTGAAGATACCAGTGTGCATATTTTATATGCGGCAATGCCGCCGCATACCCCTACCAGAATACATTTAGAATCACTCATTCAGTCCCATCCTTTCAATGGACGGTCTGAGAGCCCTGACAAGAACAGGGATCACGACCGCTGCCAGTATTGTTTCAAGAATTCCGTTTGATGTAATGACACCGATGACCGCTGCGCCGGCTGCTGCCTTTGAAAGTCCGAGTGCCTGTGCATACGGATCAGCGAAGAACACCCAGATCATACCCATGACAAGAAGCGTATGAATCATGGTGTTGCAGGCTGCTGTCAGGGCTGCCGCAAGATGCTGGTTCATCTTCTTTTTCTTCAAAAACCTGAACATCTGACCGCTGAGCCAGCCGAGCAGGATTCTCGGTCCCCAGGCAATCAGAAGGCTCCAGAAATTGCCGTGAATTCCGCCGACGGTAATAAACGGCGAAAAGATGAAACTTGTAATGCCCGGCTGGAATGTCGCACGGATCAGGCTCGTCATACCGAACACAAATCCCATCAGGGCACCGTAGGCAGGTCCCATTGTCATTCCCGCAAGAATGACCGGCAGATGCATTGTTGTAATGTTGATGGCGCCGAGCGGTATATAGCCGATCGGTGTAAGCCACATGATAATTTCCACCGCGACAAAAAAAGCCGCCAGTGTCAGCTGCTGAATCTTTTTTCTTCTTCCCATAGTCTTTTCCTCCTGCCGCTCGTTGAACGATGCAGCGAATCCCTTGAAAAATTACAGATTATCTGTCATCTGCAGATCCGGTTCGCAAAAGATACCGGTCAGATGAATATACATTTATATTATACAGTTAAATTGAAACTTCCTGCTAAAATAATATGCAGGAGAGATAAAACTTATGAAATACCTGGTTGTATCAGATATCCACGGTGCACTGAAAGGCGCATCCGTAATCAAGGAACTCGAAGACTTCCATGAAACAGATGCCGTCCTGCTTCTCGGCGATATTCTTTATCACGGTCCGAGGAACGACCTGCCGGAAGACTACGCCCCCAAAGAGGTCATCCCCCTGATCAGTGCCCTGAAGGACAGAATCATTGCCGTCAGGGGAAACTGTGATGCGGAAGTGGATCAGATGGTTCTCGGCTTTCCCATCAGCGCCGACTATAATGAGCTGTTTGTCGGAAAGCATAAAGTATTCATGACCCACGGCCATGTATACAGTCCCAAAAACATGCCGGAATTAAGCAGCGGAATGATCTTCCTGTCCGGTCATACGCATCTGCCTGAAGCACATCAGAAGGACGGCGTCTTCATTCTCAATCCGGGAAGCATTTCCCTGCCCAAGGGAGGCCATCCCTGCACCTACGGTGTCCTGGACAAGAAAGGCTTTAAAATCTTCACTCTGGATCATGAGGAGTACATGAAAATCAGTTTCTGAGAAAAAGCAGCGGTCACTTCGATGAAGTGACCGTTGTTTTACTGTAAACCGTATTCTGTTTTCTGCTCCACCGTAAGCTCATGACCGTTCAGATACCTGTTTCCCTGTTCGATCAGTTCATCTGCGGTGTAATGCTTTACCGCCGCAACGGTATCCGAATCGCCTGCGATAAACCGGCGCTCATTCTTCAGATAACCGTAGCATGACCTGACAACGGCCGTGATCTGCATTTCATCAAGGCTGATCACATTCATGTTGCCGTCACAGTTGAGCATCAGATAATCATCCGTAAACTCCCAGTCAAAGCTTGTAACCGTCCGGGCTGACTCAAGTTCCGTATAATCAAGCATTTTCCCGCTGCTCAGATCATAGCGGTACAGCCTTCCGTCTTCGCTTGCCGTAAGCAGGTAATGATTGTCCGGCGTAAAGCTCATGGACATTACCGAACTCTTCAGCTCCGGCAGTACTGTCTTCAGCTTTCCGGACGCATCATATATTTCCACGGAAGATTCTCCGGCTGCGGCAGCCAAAGATGAATCACTGCTGAATGCAATATATTTCGACAGGCTTTCATAGCTCTTTTCTCTCAGGTTCGGTCTGTTCAGAAGCTGTGTATCAGTCAGTTCGGACGCTGTTGAAGCACTGCAGTCCGCAAAGAAACACCTCATCTGCTCATCTTCATTGCATACGGCAAGAACAAGCCTGCCGTCTCCCGAAATGATCAGGCGCCATCTCTGATAGTTTTCCGAAGCATACGGAAGTTCCGTTTTCAGGCTCTGTCCGTTCTCCTCCTTCACCAGATATGTCTTTTCACCGGAAGATTCAACGTAATAAAGATTCCCGGCCGCCGGAAAAACATCTGAAGTAATTCTGTATCCGTCTTCCGGTGTCAGTGTCTTTTTTTCTGTTTCCCCGGTGCCGATATCAAGCCTCCATACATCTGTTCCTTCTGTCAGAGTGAACAGATTTTCTTTATGGTCAACCGCATCAATCACCGTCAGGAAATCCGAGATGTCCGCATATTTCAGGACAGAATCCTTTGAACCGTCGGAATAATACACATGTCCTCCCGTCGCAAAGAACAGCATCCCGTCATCATCCACCCGGACACTTGAATTCAGAAAATACTGAACCGGTTCCTCGGACTGCAGGACCTCAAGCGATTCGGATCCTGTATCCCATTCATACTGTATAATCACCTTTCTGTTGTCTGTGATAATCCAGTCATTGCGGCCGGCTGCGGCTTTCGTAATTCCTGTAATAAAGTGCGGCTGCGAGAACCACGGTGCGGGATCATCCGGCGAGATGGTTGTAAGCCTTCCGTCAGCGGTAACCACGGCGATGACGTTTGCGAAGACTTTCATCGATATCACAGAATCTGTCATTTCACATTTTTCAATGATTTCCCCCGTATCAGGATCGAACAGCACAACCTGATCCGCGTAGCACCATATGATGCAGTCGGTACTGCCGGTATGCTCGGGAACGATCCGCTCGAAGGAGGAAAGCTGGGAAGTGCTGACCGCGGAAGACCACAGCTTTTCCCCGCTGACGCTTAATGCATTTACATGCCCCTTCGAATTGGTGATGATCATTGAACCCTCCATCCAGCTGGTTGAATTATGGATATCGGGACTCTCATCCAGTTCGTAGTAAATGATCCTGTCATTTCCGTAAAAACCGATGCCGCTGATAAAGCTTGACGCCACCGGAAGAATCGTAATACCGCCCTCCTGAAGATCAATCAGTGCCAGACCGTACTCATTTTCCATAAATCCGGTCCCGGTCTGGAAAAGCGTTCCCATCACAATATATCTTCCGTCCTCGGACATTGCGCCTTTATCAATCAGGAAAGGCATTTCATCCTCTGCCCGCAGTTCTGCAGGAAGCGGCGGAACCTGGTATTCTGCCGTCTTTTTCCCGTTTTCGGGGGAACAGACAATCACCCTGCCGTCATAGTAGGTGAGAATGACTGAGGAATGCTGATGATCCGCAGTCTGTATGAATACGGCATCCGGTTCCGTAAATCCCTCCCTGCCGTCAATAACATAACGCTGCTCTCCGGTCATGACATCATATGCATATACGGTTTCTCTCTTTTTAAACAGAAACACAGAATTGTCATAGAAGCCGAGCAGTTCAATATCCACATATCCGCTTTCCTTTTCCATAAAGACACTGCTGCGCTGCTTCAGGATTTCCGTGTCATAGAAGTACACGGTATTTGAATCATCAAGTACCGCCAGCGTCTTTTCATCGTCCGAAATCATAAAGTCATTCACAGCCGAATTGTGAACATAGGACCCGGTTACGGAAAGCCCGCTGCCTTCGAGTGAATATGCGGCCAGAGCTTTTGCCAGTGCATATTCGGCTTTTGCCGTATACGGTCTTTCATTTCCTTCCGAGGGGAGTGCCGCCAGGGCAAGATGAACAGCTGTCATTTTGTCCCCGTTTTTCAATGCCGTCAGTGATTCGGAAGACAGATACACAGACTGATTGCGCAGCGACTGGCGGTAGTTTTCACTGATTCTGCTGTTTGCCCTGATCACATACGCAGCGGCTCCCGTGGAGACAACGGTCACGGCAGCCATCAGTCCGGCCAGAATCCTGTTCCTTCTCTGCTTCCTGCGCTGGATCAGATCATCATAACGGCATCCGATCAGAGCAGCCGCAAGACGCGGCACTTCCGCCTTTCTTGCCTTCTTAAAACCGATCCGGTAGTCGCAGGACAGCGGTTCGAGCTGTTCCCTTTCCGTATATCTGGTACCGTCGGGAGCCGTCCGCTCCACTTCCTGATACGTCAGGATTTCCGGGATCACTTCGGAGGGCATGCCTTCTGCTATGACAGTCAGCACATGTTTCCGGTCATGCATTTCCAGAAATCTTCTGATTTCCCTGTCAACCCAGATTGATTCCTTTGTATGGGGGGAACAGATCACAATCAGGTACTCTGAATGATCCAGGGCATTCAGAATATCGTCATTGATGTTGGAAGTGATCGGCAGTTCGTCCTTGTCACGGAACAGACGGTTGATCCGTCTGATCCCGTACTGTTTTCTGATCGATGCCGGTATCCTGAACTGTTCCAGCTGCTTTTCAACATCCTCAGCCACTTTCATATCAATTTCCGTATGTCTGTAGCTGATAAACGCATTGTACTGATATTCCATATCCATCCCCTCACTGCATGTATAAAAAAACAGGAAAAGTCCTGCATGCAGGACTTTCCCGAATGTCTGTGCTTAAATCTCTATGCCTTCCATGTTCTTTTTCAGAACTCTGGCTGATTCAACAAGTGCTGTTCTCTCGAATTCGCTCAGTGATACCGGAACGAGACCTTCGACACCGTTTCTTCCGACAATTGCCGGAACCGACAATGCGGCATCATCAATTCCGTAGGCACCGTTCAGCATGGTCGATACAGGAAGAACGCTCTTTTCGTCCTTGACGATAGCCGTGCAGATTCTGCGTACCGACATCGCGATTCCGTAATATGTTGCACGCTTTCTCTGGATGATTTCATATGCGCTGTTCTTGACATCATCGGCGATGGTCTTCATGGTTTCCTCAAGATCATCCACACCGTATCCTCTCAGTGCAAAGAAGTCTGCCAGAGGCACGCCGGAAACATTGGCATTGCTCCAGGAAACGATCTCGGAATCACCGTGCTCACCGATGACATATGCGTGAACGGAACGGCTGTCGACATCCAGCTTGGAGCCGAGCAGATAACGCAGTCTGGCTGTATCAAGTACGGTTCCCGATCCGAACACTCTTCCTGCCGGCATGCCGGATGCCTTGATTGCATAGTAAGTCAGAATGTCAACGGGGTTGGCAACCATGAGGAGGATTCCTCCGCATTCACGTTCCCTGATTTCCTTCATGATCCCGCTGAGAATACTGATATTCTTGTGAATCAGATCCAGTCTTGTTTCACCCGGTTTCTGGTTGGCTCCGGCGGTAACGACGATAACTGACGCATCCGCAATATCATCATAATCACCCGCATAAATCTTCATCGGACTGGCAAGACTGGTTCCGTGGCTGATATCCATTGCCTCGCCTTCCGCTTTTTCATGTACAACGTCCAGAAGCACCATTTCCGAGAAAAGGCCGCTTGACATTAAGGCAAAAGCGCTGGCTGATCCTACAAAACCGCATCCGACGACAGCTACTTTTCTGTGATTAACAGGCTTTGACATATTATCTCTCCTTCCGGGCATCCTGATCCCGGTTCAATATATTCTTATTATACCAAAACAAATACAGGCCATAAAGCTTGAGATTGTACATCAATTCACAACTTTGCATGTTTTGTCAGAATAATCTTTTCCCTGACCGCAAATTTCACAGCCTCATCCATGATCAGCTCCACATTTCCCTTCATGCTTTTGTATCCGAGAAGCAGCGAAGTCTGTTTTTTCAGTTCCTCTTCGGACATGGCTCCCTGTTTCCGGAGGACATACAGTGCCGCATTGGCAGCCTCCCGGTACGGAATGTCAAGCACGTCCCGTTTGCTCTCTTCATTTTCGGCAGTCCTGAAAAACGAATATGATCCGGGATCCTGACTGATATGCCAGTATACGGGAGTCTGCCCGTCCGCCGTCACTTTCAGATCCATGGTTTTCAGGATTCCCTCCAGCTTTCCCCTGATCTTCACGGCATTGCGCACGATGCCGTAGCTGTTGATCAGACGTTTTTCAAGCAGATGTTCCGTAATCGGCGCCTCTGCCCAGAGAATTGCCTGAATTCTCTTTTTGATTTCCGATGTATTGTCAGCTGCCAGCCATGCCTCTGAATCCGCATATGTAACAGGACCGCTGTACGTCCTGTACGGCATTCTCTTCACCTGTGTTTTAGCCATATGATCACCATTGATCTCATTATAGCTGAAAACAAAGGATTTCCCATCATCCGGGAAATCCCTGTCTGCTAA
>JAILGV010000041.1 GCA_024696355.1 Solobacterium sp. | reverse complement strand
TATGATTTTTTTGAACAGATCGTAAAACAGGGAAAGGATCTTCTTTATCTGGATATGTGCTCTGCACTGTCCAGTTCCGTAAACAATGCGGCCGCGGCAATAAACCGCATCAGTGAAAAGTATCCTGAACGCAGAGTGTACTTCCTGGATTCCTTTGCTGTAACAGGTATCCTCGGCTGTCTGGTCAGGGATCTTGTTTCCATGAAGGAAGCCGGACACAGTATGGAGGAAGTAATTGCATACGGAGAAGCGAACAAGTTCAATTACATCGGAAGATTCATGGTGGATGATCTTGAATGGCTCAGAAGAGGCGGACGTCTGTCCAATGCATCTGCTCTGCTCGGTACCCTGCTTGCCATTAAACCGATGATTTATGTTTCGAAGGAAGGCAAGCTTGTAGCCTACGGAAAGGCGCACGGAAAGAGAAAAACATGGAGTGCGCTGATCAACGGAATGAAAAATGAAATGAATGAGGAAACGGAGAAGCATGAAGTAATGGTCATTCATTCCGGAACCGAAGAGGATGCAGGCATTTTCAGAAACATGATCGTAAAGGAATACCCGCAGCTTGCGGAAAAAATTACGATTAATACACTCGGTCCCGTTATTACGGCACATGTCGGTCCGGGATTCATGGCAGTTGTTTACTACGGAAAGGAAAGAGAATTGTAATGATTCTCTTTTTTCTTATATCCGGATTAGCCTTGGCTAACTGAAACTGTATGAATTAAAATGAGATTGATTTTCAATAAGGAGTCGGATGAAACAGAGAAACACCCGCCAGAAACAGATAATACGGGAAATGTTTGAAGGAAAGCCGGTCCATCTGTCTGTTGAGGACGTGCTGGAAAAAGTGCGCGGTTCCGAAGAGACAGTCGGAAGGGCAACCGTATACAGGAATCTGCACATTCTGTGCAGGGAAGGTGTGATCAGGAAGATCACCGGAGAAGAATACTCTTTCTTTGACGGCAATCCGCTTCCCCATGATCATCTGCACTGTACGGTATGCAATTCATTTACGGATATTCCCGGTGATTATGACTGTGAAATGGATGAGCGGACAGCAGAACTGACGGGCGGCGAAATCAGCTTTCATTCGACTGTTTATGAAGGAATCTGCAAAGATTGTTCAATAAAAATTAAGGAGAGAAAACATGGAATTTAAAGGTTCAAAGACAGAAAAAAATCTGCAGGCAGCATTTGCCGGTGAGTCCCAGGCACGCAACAAGTACACTTATTTTGCTGAAAAGGCACGTGAAGAAGGATATGAGCAGATCGCTGATTTCTTCCTCGAGACAGCACGCAACGAGCAGGAACATGCAAAGATCTGGTTCAAGGCATTATGCGGCGGTGATATTCCCACAACAGCTGAATGCCTGAAGATGGGCGCTGACGGCGAAAACTATGAGTGGACGGAAATGTACAAGGACATGGCTGCTGAAGCCCGTGAGGAAGGATTCACAAGAATCGCTGCTCAGATGGACATGGTTGCCAAAATTGAGAAAGAGCATGAGGAGCGTTATCTGAAGCTGCTGGCCAATGTCAATGAGTCCAAGGTTTTCGCAAAGGATGAACCGGTAGTATGGCAGTGCGAAATCTGCGGCTATACACTTACCGGAAAGAAAGCACCGAAGGTATGCCCTCTGTGCGGATACAAAGAGAGCTTCTTCGAAGTTAAGAAAGAAAACTATTAATTCTTTTTACGCAGTATACATACCGGAGGCAGTGCGGGAATTCCCCACTGTCTTTCATGTTTCCCGGCATGCAATAATCTTGACTAAACAAGGGTTTTACATCTGATAATAATATCAGAATAAATTAATACATATCATGACAGGAAAGCAGTCAGAAAGGAGCCGCAAATGACAAAGAAGGACGGAAACAGATATATTCCCGCAGAAGAACGTACAGGCAACGAATCCATTGTATATTTCACCAGAGACATCTCCCCTGAAGGCATAAAAAAAGCATACGAAAAAGTAAATGCAAACATTACCGGAAAAGTTGCAGTCAAGCTGCATACCGGTGAAAAGAACGGACCGAATTTCGTGCCGAGCGCATGGGTGAAGAAGGTGATGGAGGACGAACCGTCACTGAAGAATGCTGCGATTGTTGAAACAAACACATATTATGTCGGAGACCGTGATACAACGGAAAAACATCTGGAAACTTTGAAAGTCAACGGCTGGGACTTCTGCCCGGTGGATATCATGGATGCGGAAGGAACGGTAAGGCTTCCGGTAAAGGGCGGCAAATGGTTTACCGAAATGAGCCACGGAAAGAGCATGGTCAATTATGATTCAATGTTCGTTCTGACACATTTCAAAGGTCATACACAGGGCGGCTTCGGCGGATCCAACAAAAACATCGGCATCGGATGCGCAGACGGAAAGGTCGGCAAGAAATGGATTCATTCCCGTGAAGGGGAAGGCCAGTGGAGTGTGCGCAAGGAGGAACTGATGGAAAAGATCTCCGAGTCCTCCAAGGCAACAATTGATTTCTTCGGAAAGAACATCACCTATGTCAACGTCATGAGGAATATGAGTGTTTCCTGTGACTGCGAAGGACTGGCAGCGGCACCTGTCGTTACCCCGAATGTGGGCATTCTTGCCTCAACGGATATCTGTGCGATTGACACGGCATGTGTGGACCTGATTTATGCCATGTGCGAAAAAGATCATCACGATCTCGTTGAGCGCATTGAAACAAGACACGGACACAGGCAGCTGTCTTACATGCAGGAGATCGGCATGGGAAACATGAAGTATATCCTGATTGACCTGGACAACGACGAGGTCAGGATCACACCTGAAAAGGCAGTGGAAGGCGTAAAGCCGTTCAAGCTGATAAAGTAAAAAAAGAGGCGGAATGATATGTACCCCCAAAGCCGGACAGGCCGGCAAGGGGGTACATATCAGATACAGAAGCCTCTTTTCAGCGTTCTTCTCTGAAATAGCTGATACCGAGTGATGCGGGGGCCTGATTCTCCCGCTTTTTGCGTCTCGATACCATGCAGAGTACAACAATGGTAACCAGATACGGCAGCATCTTGTAAAGATTCTGCATATAGGTGATATTTGTGAGCTTGAACTTTTCGGCAAAGAACTTGGAAATGCCGGCAGGAATATAGATATATGCCCAGTAGCATAAACCGAACAGGTATGCGCCCCATACGGCATTTTTCGGCTTCCAGCTTGTGAAGATAACAAGCGCAACCGCCAGCCATCCGAGTGCCTCGATTGCCGAGTCGTTGGCCCAGGTGCCCTGGATATAGTCCATGACATAGAACAGACCGCCGAGTCCGCAGATTGCCGCACCGATTACGGAAGCGAGATATTTGTACTTCGTGACATTGATGCCGGCTGCGTCCGCAGTTGCGGGGTTTTCGCCGACGGCCCGCAGATTCAGACCGGTTCTTGTCCTGCTCAGGAAGATCTGGGCAATGACGGCAGCCAGGATTGCGACGTATACCATCCAGCCGTGAGACAGGAAGATGGATCCGAATGTTCCGAAATGCGTGGATATCCAGGGAATCTTCATGCGGAAGGCGCCCGATGTTGCGGCTACGGAAATCGTTCCGACACCGCCCGAGAGCTTCATCATGCTTCCGCCGAAGAAGTTTGCCACACCGGTTCCGAAAATCGTAAGGGTGAGACCGGTGACGTTCTGATTGACTTTCAGGGAAACCGTCAGGAATGCATAGAGCAGTCCTCCCAGTCCGGCAGCCAGCAGCGACGCAAGCAGGGTGATGATCATTCCGACGGCGGGAACGGGAACTGCGGCAGACTTTTCGTAAATGAAGGCTGCGGCAAGTGCAGAGATGCCGCCCAGCTGCATGATTCCGGGAACACCCAGATTCAGACCGCCGGCTTTCTGGTTAATAGTTTCGCCGATGCATCCGTACATAATAACCGTGCCGAATGTGATCGCCGCGACAAGCCATGATATTAACTGAGCTGTTGTCATCAGTGAGCCTCCTTTCCCGGTTCACTCCTCGAAATTGAATAGTTAATGAAGAACTCGGCACTCAGAATGAAGAACAGCAGGATACCGGTAATGATATCGGATGCGAATTCATTCAGACCGAAATCGGAAGCGATCTGAGCTGCGCCTTTATCAAGGAAGACAAGGAACAGGGAGATAACAGCCATAATAAACGGGTTGAATTTGGCAAGCCAGCAGACAATGATGGCTGTAAAACCGCGTCCGCCTGCCGTCTGCTTGGAAATCGTATGAGAGATGCCGGCAACTTCGACAAATCCGGCAATACCGGCGATGGCACCGGAAATCAGGACGTTTCTGCGGATTACGGACGGGACGTTGATGCCGGCATAGCGTGCCGTGGCAACAGATTCACCGACGACCGTGCCTTCGTATCCGTGTTTGGAATAATTCATGTAAATATATACGCCGACCGTGATGATCACAACCAGCAGGATATTGATTGCATACTGCTGACCGAAGAGCGCAGGGAACCAGCCCTTCTGGGAAGTCATATTGATGATGCCGACGGAATGGGACTGTTTTTTGTCCCAGAAGTCTACGAAGAATTCAACCAGCTGGATTGCGAGATAGTTCATCATCAGGGTGAACAGCGTTTCGTTGGTGTCATATTTTGCCTTGAAGACAGCCGGCAGGAGCGCCCAGATTCCGCCTGCGGCAGCTGATACAACCAGCATCAGCGTCAGAAGCGCGGCAGTGGGAATCTTGTTTCCCATGTAGATCATGAAGGCAGCTGTTGTCAGACCGCCGATCAGCACCTGACCTTCGGCACCGCAGTTCCAGAAGCGCATGCGGAAGGCGGGAGAGAGGGCAACGCTGATCATCAGAAGCAGACATGCATCACGGATCGTGATCCATGTACGTCTTGCCGTTCCGAAAGCGCCCTTGAACATGGACATGTAGACGCTGACGGGATCAAGCTTAGTGACAAAGAAGATAAACAGGGCAGATACCAGCAGAGCCAGTATGATGAACACCGCCCTGATCAGAACAGCCTGTACAAATGTTGTGTCGTCCTTCTTCCTGACATGGAAGAGCGGCGCTTTCTGATGCCTGTGTTCCATTATTCCGCACCTCCTGTTTTTGTCATAAGATAGCCGAGCTGTTCCTTGGTTGCCGTACGTCCGTCAAGCATGCCGGTCATTCTGCCTTCACAGATGACCATAATGCGGTCGGAAAGCGCCATCAGGACATCCAGGTCCTCTCCGACATATATAACGGCGACGCCTTTCTTTTTCTGTTCGTTGAGAATGTTGTAAATCGTATATGAAGTATTGATATCCAGGCCTCTGACAGCGTATGCGGTCATCAGGACTGTCGGTTTGTTGTTGATTTCGCGTCCGACCAGAATCTTCTGTACGTTTCCGCCGGAAAGGCGTCTGACAGGGTATTCAAGATCGGGTGTAACGACTTCCAGTTCACTGCGGATTTTCTCGGCAGTCTGTCTGGGCTGTGTCTTGTGAAGGAACGGACCGTTTCCTTTTCTGTAGCGCTTGAGCAGCACGTTGTCGGTAATGCCCATATTTCCTACCAGGCCCATGCCCAGTCTGTCTTCCGGCACAAATGCCAGATGCAGACCGTAGCCGATAATCTGCTTGGTATCCAGACCGACCAGTTCATGGACACCATGGGCGGTGGAGTTGTAAATTACCGAGGATCCTTTCTCACAGTGCTGAAGGCCCATAATTGCCTCCAGAAGTTCCTTCTGTCCGGATCCGGAAATTCCGGCAATACCGAGCACTTCGCCGCTGTAGAGGTCGAAGCTGATATCATCAACGACTTTCTTTCCGTCCGGATTAAGTACGGTAACATGTTTGACTTCAAGGCGTTTTGCCTTGTCTTCTACAAAATCTCTTTTTATATCAAGAACGATTTTTTCACCCACCATCATTTCGGTAAGCTGCTGTTCATTTGTCTCGGATGTTTTGACGGTTCCTGCATTTTCGCCTTTGCGCAGAACCGCAACACGGTCAGAGAGTTCCATTACTTCATTGAGCTTGTGGGTAATGATGATTACGGCCTTGCCGTCTCTGCGCATGTTTTTCAGAATCGCGAACAGCTTCTCTGTCTCCTGCGGCGTCAGCACGGCAGTCGGTTCATCCAGAATCAGGATGTCCGCCCCGCGGTAAAGTGTTTTTACGATCTCAAGCGTTTCCTTTTCGGATACGGACATGTCATAAATCTTTTTGTCGAGATTCAGATCAAAGCCGTATTTGCTGCAGATCTCCTCCACTTTCTGCCGTCCGGACTTTTCGTCGTTTTCCTTCGGCAGACCCAGCAGGATATTCTCAAGGGCCGTAAAGACATCAATCAGCTTGAAATGCTGATGAACCATGCCTATGCCCAGGTCAAATGCGTCTTTCGGACAGGTGATTGAAACGGGTTCGCCGTTTACAAGTATTTCTCCTTCATCCGGAAAATAAACACCCGACAGCATATTCATAAGTGTTGTTTTTCCGCTTCCGTTTTCTCCCAGGAGGGAAAGTATTTCGCCGTGATAAATATCCAGACTGACATTGTGGTTGGCGATGACTTTCTTTCCGAAAGATTTACTGATATGGCGCATCGATACTGCGGCTTCCTGCATAAAAAATCCTCCTTGATACAAATATCACAGGCTTCACAAGGAAGCCTGTGATCAATTCTGTTGATAAATTCGTCAGGTTATTCTGTTTCTTCAACGATTCCGTCAATTCTTGCTGCGAAGTACGGAGCAGAACGGAATTCGGATTCATGGAAGTAACCGTCGATCAGGCACTCTGTATCGTCCTGGAAGTCAGCATCGACATCGGCCATCATGGAAGTCGGTGTTTCGCCGCCGATTGTGAATGTGGATGCATCGAATACATGGAGTTCGCCGGACTTGATCTTTGCGATTACGTCATTGACAGCTGCTTCTGTTCCTTCAGCTACTGCAGATCCGAGCGGTGTGATTTCGACTGCACCTTCGTTGTATCCGCCTGTCCAGTCTGTCTTCATGTTTTCGCCGTTGAGCCAGCAGTTGAATGCATATTCATAGAATACTTCCCAGACGTTGGAAGCACTTGTCAGAGCGATATCCGGTGCAACATCAAGCATGGAAACGTTGTAGCCTACAGAGTAAGCTGTGAAGCCGTATTTGTTGTCTTCCATGTTCTTCTGCAGCTGGGAAGGAGCGCCTGTGGAGTCAGCGTGCTGACCGATAATAACGCATCCCTGGGACATCAGGTCATCACCGACTGTCGCTTCACCTGTCAGATCGAACCAGGAGTTTGTGTATTCAACATACATTGTGACCTTTTCATAAACGGATTTGATTCCGAGATAGAATGCTGTGTAGCCGGAAACAACTTCTGCATACGGATATGCGCCGACATAACCGACTTTGACATTTCCGTTTGCATCGAAGTTAGCATCAACCAGTTCGCCCTTTTCAGCGAGTTCGGCGATCTTCATGCCGGCAACGACACCGGATACATATCTGGATTCATAAACGGATGTGAAGGCGTTCTTGAAGTTGTCAAGGCCTGTTGTCCAGGCGTTGTCACCTGTATCGGCGACGAATGTAACGTCGGGATATTCTGTAGCGGCCATCTGCATGAAGGACTGGTGTCCGTAGGAGTTGGAGATAACCAGTGTAGCGCCGTTTTCGATCAGGTCGACTGCTGCGTCATAGCATGTCTGATCTTCACCGATCGTATACTTCCAGATGATATCGCTGTCAGCGATGCCGAGCTTGGAAGCTGCGTTCTTGATGCCGAGCATGTGGGCATAGGTGTATCCCTCATTTTCGTCACCGACCAGGATAATACCGATCTTCTTTCCGGAACCCTGCGCTTCTGCAGTTGCGGCTGCGTCTGCGCTCTGGGCAGGTTTTTCTGACGGTGCAGCACTTCCGCCGGAGGAAGCACCGCACGCTGCGAGGCCGAAGGCCAGCATCAGAGATGTAAGTGTCTTTAATGTCTTTTTCATGTTCTTTCCTTTCCTAAAGTTCAGTAAATTTAAAAAGCTTCTTTTATAAAATACGTAATGAGCGCATTTCAAAAGAAGGGGCACAAGGAGCTAATTTATATTCAGTTCCTTTTCTGTAATTCCATCGTAAGACAGAATAACCAAAGGAAATTCCATCATAGTCTTGACCTTTACGGCGTCAAGGTAGAGACTCCTTCACCATATCTGAAAGATTATACGATCGATTTACACGCCTATTCTATTCATCGATGTATAGGATTGCAAGGCTAAACGACAAAAAAAACTGTAAAATTTCAGTTGCTTATGCAAAGTTTTCAAACGTTTTCATATGAAAGCGCTTATATTCTGCCTATGTGCCGGGAAGGAACGTGTGATAGTATTGAATCCGTGAACGAAACAGAAGAAAAATACCTGAAACTGTCCCTGAAGAAACTTGAAAGTCATCTGCCCGAAAGTTTTCATGATATGTTCCTGCATTACAGCCGTGGGGAATATGATTTTCTGTACGGGGAAATCGGAGGCGGTCTGCATGCATGCATATTTTCGTATCCGGTTCCGGAAGAAGCGGAGCAGGTAATTCTGCTTGTATATGACGGCAGGGACAGAATCATCGCCGATGCGGCAGGCTGTCATATTCCGGTCAGGGAGCTGCTGAAAGGGAAAGAGATCTATGATTTTCTCAGCAGTGAATCGGACTGGATGTATCTTGAGCATTATATTATATGCAGTTATATGTTTCCCGAACTTCCATATCCGTTCTGCCAAAGTCATGAGGACGTGCCTCTGTACTGCAGCGGGGAAGCGCTGCTGTACAGCAATGCCTATGTGACAAAAGCATTCCGCAGGCAGGGCATCTTCAGGGCGATGACGGAAATTATGAGGGAATATGTGCTGAGAAACTGTACGGACAGGACGGAGCTGTATTCCGTGATTTCCCTCGATCCGGATGTAGCGTGCTACGGACCGGATGCGCAGGATACTCCGTATATTTATTCTTATGAAAAAGATGAGCCGGACAGACAGAGGAATATCAGAATCATGGAACGTCTCGGCTATGAAGCACTGAGACTGCAGGAGGATGATCCTTCCGCAGAGCAGGACGGGACCAAGCTCTGGTTTGCCGTCAGGCAGGAAAGTGATCTGATCATTGAATCAGATCCTGTATAGGAAATGGGGGAGTGCATATGTCGGATTATATTATGAGTCTTCGGAAAACCGTCGGACACCGGCCGCTGATGCAGACAGGGGCGAGCGTGCTGGTTGTGGACAGGGAGGGAAGGCTGCTTCTGGAAAAAAGAGCCGATACCCATGACTGGTCATATCCCGGGGGATCCGTTGAGCTGTATGAAAAGACGGAGGACGCTGCGGCAAGGGAACTTGAGGAGGAGACCGGCATTATTGCGCTGTCTCTGAAGCTGTTCGGTGTTTATTCCGGAGAGGAACTTCATTTTGTATATCCCAACGGGGACGAGGTATCAAATATTGATATTGTTTATGAATGCCGGGAATATACAGGATTTCTGAAAGGACAGGCTGAAGAAGTGGAGGATCTGCGGTTTTTTGCGCCGGATGAGATCCCGGAAAATCTGTTTTTCCCGGTAAGAAGACCGATTGCGGACTGGATCAGGAAGATGAAGGAAGCTGAGCGGCAGTAGCCGAAAGCGGTGAAACACAACTGAATATTTATACAATTTTAATGTGCAGGGAGCCATCTTTGCACTTTTTTTATCTGTTTGATTTCAGAATGTAAATACGGTAAACGACTATGGGTTTCGGGAAACTGACAACATTTCAGACAATTCTGATCAGCTATCTGAGCGTGATTCTGCTCGGAACGGCTTTACTGATGCTTCCGGCGGCTTCACAGTCCGGCGGCACATCACTGCTGACGGCGCTGTTTACGGCTGTTTCCTCAGTCTGTGTGACCGGACTGGTCGTCGCAGATACGGCAACATACTGGACCGGATTCGGACAGACGGTAATCCTGCTTCTGATTCAGACGGGAGGACTGGGGGCAGTGACGATCGCAGTCATGATCTCTGTGATGGCAGGAAGAAAAATCTCCCTGGTCCAGCGCAGTGTGCTCAAGGATGCGGTATCGGGACTGCATGTAGGAGGAATCATCCGGTTCCTCAGGTTCATTCTGTTCATGACGGTCTGTACGGAGCTTGCCGGGGCAGTTCTGCTGGCACCGGTGATGATACGGGACTTCGGTATGGCAAAGGGACTCTGGTATGCACTGTTTCATTCTGTTTCCGCCTTCTGCAATGCCGGGTTTGATCTGATGGGCATCCGGGCACCGTTTTCCTCGCTGACGCATTATCATGCCAGTCCCCTGATCAATCTGACCGTGTCGGCACTGATTGTTACAGGCGGTCTGGGATTTCTGACCTGGCAGGATATTTCGGAGAACAAATGGCATTTCAGAGACTACCGTCTTCAGACAAAGATTATCCTGTGCGCAAGTACGGTCCTGATTATTGTGCCTGCAGTGCTGTTCTTTATCTTTGAATACCGCTTCCTTCCTCTGCCCGAGCGCATTCTGGCATCACTGTTCCAGTCCGTAACGGCAAGAACAGCCGGCTTCAATACTCAGAATCTTTCCCTGATGAGTGAGCCGGGGATGCTGCTGATGATCGTTCTCATGCTTGTGGGAGGCTCGCCCGGCTCAACTGCCGGAGGCATGAAAACAACAACCCTGTTTGTGCTGATTTTCTGGCTGAAGAGCTCGATCGGCAGACACAGGAGCGTCAATGTATTTAACAGAAGAATCGAACAGCCGGCTGTCAATGACGCACTGACGATTCTGCTGATGTATCTGCTTATGTTTCTGACGGGATCGGCGCTGATTGCCGGTGTTGAGAAACTTCCGCTGCTGACATGCATGTACGAAACCGCCTCGGCTCTGGGAACGGTCGGCCTGACGCTTGGCATCACGCCGTCACTGTCCCGGATCAGCCGGATTGTTCTGATTCTGTGCATGTACTTCGGAAGATCGGGCGGCCTGACACTTGCCTATGCGGCTGTCAGACTGACAGAACGGGATAAAAAATATCCGGAAGAGAAAGTGATGGTAGGCTAATATGCGTAAGAACATTCTGCTGATCGGACTGGGAAGATTCGGAAGATATACGGCAATGAAGCTCAAGGAGCTCAACCAGCAGGTCATGGCTGTGGACCGCAACGAGGAACAGGTGGAAAAAGTTCTGCCCTATGTTACCTACGGACAGATCGGTGACGGGACAAACGAGGAATTTCTGCGTACGCTCGGAGTGCCTGATTATGATGTATGCATTGTCGCCATCGGAGACAGTTTTATTGCATCGCTGGAAACGACGTCCCTGCTGAAGGAACTCGGAGCGAAAAAGGTCATTTCAAGGGCAACCGGAAAAAGCCAGGAGAAATTCCTGCTCAGAAACGGTGCGGACGAGGTTATCTTTCCGGAAAAGCAGCTGGCTGTCTGGACGGCGATCCGCTGCAGTTCCAGCCTGATTTCCAATTATATAGACCTGTCCAGCGGATATGCCATTTATGAAGTTGACGTACCGGATGAGTGGGTGTCCCAGAGTATTCTTTCCCTGGGCATCCGCAGAAGATTCGGTCTGAATATTCTGGGTATCCGCAGGGACGGCGAGATGGTGATCAATGCGTCGCCGGATACGGTACTGAAGAAGACCGACCACGTCCTGGTACTGGGAAAAGATGAAGACGTCAGAAAGCATCTTCATCTGAGGTAGCGTCATGGAAGGCGTATTACTGATCGGAGCCGGCATAATATTTCAGATGGTTGTCGGACTGTTGTTTGTCATGCTGTTTTTGAAATACATGGACAGATGACATATACTGAAAAAAGCAGCGGAAGATATCTTTATGAGCACATCTAATTCGGCAGAACACATTCTGGTATGTATTTCCCCATCTCCCAGCAATCCCCGCATTATCCGTGCTGCGGGACGTACGGCTGCGGCACTTTCATGCCGCTTTACTGCTCTTTATGTTAAGCGTACCGGAGTCAGCCTGTCGGAAGCGGACAAACTGGAGCTTGACAGCAATATCTCACTCGCAAAAAGACTCGGTGCGGATTTTGAGACCGTGGAGGGCAGGGATATTGCTTTTGAAATTGCCGAATATGCAAGAATCTCGGATATAACGGAAATCTTCATCGGCAATTCCCCCTCGCAGATGTCCCCGTTTTCCAAACCGCCCCTGACGATCCAGCTGATGCGCTATGTGCCTGACGTTGAGATTCATGTAATTCCGGATTCACTTGCCGAAACGCGGAATCAGTACAATGTACTGCAGAAGCCGAGAATCACGGCAAAGGATCTCGGCAGGACGCTGCTGATAATGGCGGGTGCGACGGGCATATGCTGGCTGATTTATCTTTCCAGATATGAAAACGCCAATATTATTACGATCTATATTCTGGCCTCGCTGATTGTTTCGGTCAGGACAGCCGACAGGATTTACGGCATTATCAGTGCGGCGATCAGTTTTATCCTTTTTAACTTCCTGTTTACGGAACCGCGCTTTACGCTGGCTGTTTACGATACCAGATACCTCGTGACATATTTTGTCATGTTCATTGCGTCCATTATTGCCGGAACGCTTGCCTCCAGGCTGAAGGCAAACGCCGTGGTTTCGGCAGCCAACGCCTACCGCACAAGGGTCCTTCTGGAAACCAACGAACTGCTTCAGGAGACAAAGGACAGCGAAGAGATCATCCGGATCACTTCCGAACAGCTGGTCAAACTTCTGCACAGGGATGTCGTATTCTATCCGGTCAATGACGGCAGGCTGCAGGAGGCAAAACTGTACAGCAGTTCGGAAAACTCGGGCGATGATTATAAGAACGAGATTGAAGTCGCGCAGTGGGTTATGGAGAACAACCGCCGGGCAGGCGCAAAAACCGACAAATTTCCGGATGCACGTTTTCTGTATCTGGCGGTTCGGGCAAACAGCAGAGTATACGGTGTCATCGGAATCGATATCGGAAGGCAGAATATTGATACGTTTGAAGACCACATTCTGCTTTCCCTGATTGCCGAATGCGCACTTTCAATGGAAAACATGCTGAATGTAAGAGAAAGAGAACATTCGGAGATCAAAGCAGAGAAAGAAAAGTTCAGGGCGGATCTTCTGAGATCCATTTCGCATGATTTCCGTACGCCGCTGACATCGATCATTGGCAACGCGTCAAATCTTTCCGAGAATGCTGCATATTTCAGTACGGAGGAAGTTCAGAAAATATCTTCGGATATCTGCGAGGACAGTGAATGGCTGATAGAGATGTCGGAGAATCTGCTTTCCGTCACAAAACTGGAAAGCGGCGTACGGCTGAACATGACCACCGAACTGGTTGATGATGTTATTGAGGAAGCGCTGAACCATGCCGACAGACATAAGGACAGGCACAGAATTATTGTGGAGACCAGTCAGGAGTATCTGCTTGCGAAAATGGATGTAAAGCTGATCGTGCAGGTGCTGATCAATGTCATCAACAATGCCGTGAAGTATTCACCGGACAGCTCGGAGATCAGAATCACCGCGGAAAAGAAGGGTGATAAAATCGAAATTGCAGTTACGGACAACGGTCCGGGCATTGCGGAGGAAGACAAGGATCATGTCTTTGACGCATTCTATACGGGAAGACATACGGCAGACAGCCACAGAAGTCTCGGACTCGGCCTGTCTCTGTGCAGGTCCATCGTGGAGGCACACGGGGAAACAATCTGGGCGGAAAATGTTCAGCCGCACGGCACAAGAATTGCATTTACACTGAAGAGCGAGGAGGTAACGGTAGATGGAGCAGCTGAAAATACTGGCGGTTGAAGATGACAGATCAGTTCTGAGCCTGATAGCGACCACGCTGAAAATGAAAAACTATCTATGCCTGACGGCTGCCTCGGGAAATGAGGGGATCATGATGACAGCGTCCTACAATCCGGATCTGATTCTGCTCGACCTCGGTCTTCCCGACATGGACGGCAGTGAAGTGATTGCGAAAATCCGTTCCTGGTCAAATGTTCCGATCATTGTCATCAGTGCAAGAAGTGAGGACAGCGATAAGATTGAAGCACTGGATGCCGGAGCAGACGACTATCTGACGAAGCCGTTTTCCGTCGAAGAGCTTCTGGCAAGAATCCGCGCCACGCAGCGCAGGCTTCAGTATTTCAGTTCTGAGCGCATCAATGCCTCGGTTTTTGAAAACGGATCACTCCGGATTGATTATGCGGCAGGAGAGGTCACCTCGGGACAGGAAACTGTGCATCTGACACCGATCGAATACAAGCTTCTCTGCCTGCTTGCCCAGAATGTGGGGAAGGTGCTGACAAGGAGCTATATTATTAATAAGGTATGGGGTGCAGGGGCAGAGGAAACGGTCATTTCCAGCCTGAGAGTTTACATGGCATCCCTGCGGAAAAAGATCGAGAAAAATGACGAAAACCTGATTCAGACACATGTCGGAATCGGCTACAGGATGCTCAAAGTTTAATTAGATAATGAACGATCATGTTTTCGTTATGCTATACTGAAAAAGACAGAAAAAAACAGAAAGTGAGATAACGAATATGAGTGAAAACAAGCAGGCGCAGGCAATTACTCTGACGCTTTCACCGGAAGAAGTCAAAGAGGAAGCAGTACAGGAAGAAGTAAAAGAAGAAACTGCTGTTCCTGAAGCCAAGTCAATTGAAGAGCTTTATGAAGACGCAAAGCTTTCTCCGGAAGAAAGAAAAACAGTTGAAGAATTCTCAGGCAAAATCGATATTCAGGAAACAAACACCATTCTTGAATACGGAAGCGCCGCACAGAAGAAAGTCAGCGATTTTTCAGATTCTGCTTTGAAGAATGTCCGTACCAAGGACCTCGGAGAAATCGGTGATCTGCTCAGCGACCTGGTTGTCCAGCTGAAAACAACAGATGCAGAAGAAGAAAAGAAGGGTCTTTTCGGCAAGCTTTTCAGCAAGGGCAAGGAAAACGTTGAAACATACAAGGCAAAATATGACAAGGCTGAAGCCAATGTCGATAAAATTGCGGCAGTTCTTGAGGACCATCAGATCCAGCTGCTGAAGGATATCGCACTGCTTGACCAGCTGTATGAAAAGAACGCAATGAATGCCAAGGAACTCTCCATGTATATCATTGCCGGCAAGAAAAAGCTGCGTGAAGTCAGAAATACAGAACTTCCCAAGCTGATTGAGAAGGCACAGGCGACAGGTCTTCCCGAAGATGCACAGGCTGCCAATGATCTGGCACAGGCATGCGACAGATTCGAAAAGAAGCTGTATGACCTTGAACTGACACGTCAGGTCAGTGTCCAGATGGCACCGCAGATCCGTCTGATTCAGAACAACGATACGTTGATGACGGAAAAGATCCAGTCCACGATCGTCAATACAATTCCTCTGTGGAAGAACCAGATCGTCCTGGCACTCGGCATTTCCCATTCCAAGGAAGCAATGCAGGCAGAGCGTGAAGTTACAAATATGACAAACGATCTGCTGAAGAAGAACGCAGAGACACTGCATATGGCTACGGTTGAAACAGCCAAGGAAGCAGAAAGAGGCGTCATCGATATCGAAACGCTCCAGCATACAAATGAAGAGCTGATCAAGACATTCGATGAAGTTATCACGATTCAGAGAGAAGGCCACCAGAAGAGAATGGCTGCCGAAAGAGAACTCGCAAGAATCGAGCAGGAACTCAACAAGAAGCTTCTGGAAATCAACCAGGAACGCGATATTACCTACAAGAAGTAATTTCCGTAAAACACGGAAATACCGGAAGGTCAGTTCCGATCGGAAGAAACCGGTACGGAAACAGAGCTTCTGCTGTTTACATCAGTTTGTTTTAGCATGAACCGCAAAAGAGGATCCGGATTGAGCCGGATCCTTTTTATGCAGGGACAGGGGCATTACTGTGCGGCCTGATGCAGACACTGAGCCCGGCGGGCAATGGATTGAGTATGAACAGTGACAAAATGACAGCTTTTGTAAGATGCTTTTGTGAAAAAACAAATGCATAATTTGCTTAACGACAGATTGACCGGATGGAGTTATTCAGAGCAGACGATCAATCTGTTATGATTACAGTAATAGTTGCTTATAATCAAATAATTATTTCTTGGTGATCGGCAGATCAAATACAGGAGGCATGATGAAGATGAGCAGATTCCTGAAACAGGTTCTGGCAGTTATTCTGGCTGTTCAGACATGTATGGCGGGTCTACCGTCAGCGGTTTTCGCGGAAGAAAACTTCCCCGAAGAAACAGCAAATCCTACAGAAGTAACAGCAGAAGAGATTGAAGAGAGTGTCAGCGTTCCAGAAACAGCAGAAGAGGAGCAGCCGGAAATCACAGAGCTCCCGGAAGAACCGGAAACAGGATCCGGGGAACCTGAGCAGCCGGCAGAGCCTGAGGAACCGGAGGTTATTGAAGAAACAGAACGCAAACCTGTTTTCCTGTATCCGGCGGAAGAATTTGTACTCGACGGGGAAGATCTTTTGTTTACGGTCAATGCCGGCGAAGGCTTTTCGCTGCCGCTGACCGTCCTTGTCAACGGAGTAACATTTGAAGCTGAAGCCGGCGAAAACGGCGGCTATGTTTTCCGTCTGCCGCTTTCTGATTTCAATCCCGGAACATATCCTGCCGCAGTGAAATTTGCCGGCAATGAAGAGTATGATCCTGCCGAACTGTTATTTGATCTTACGGTTGAAGAACAGACAGGGGAAACGGACGGTATTGAGGTAAATGGCTATACTGTTACGATCTTCAGAGCCGAAGAAGTACATGAACCTTCCGAAGAACCTGCAGAGACAGAAGAACCCGAAGAGACAGAAGCGCCGTCGGATTATATTAATCCGGATGTCAGCGTAATATATCAGATCAACGGTGTTCCCGATATTTATGACAGCTCGATGTATTTTACATCAGTGCAGTATGACGATACATTGGATGACGGGACATATCATATCCGGTACAACCTGGATTACAGTTTATCGGATGCGTATCTCCTCGCCATGCGTGACGGTAAGATATGGTTCATTGACCACTGTGAAAATCCCGGTTCCGGCATTAAAACACGGGATGTCAGATTCGAACTTCCGGCAGGAGAATATGAGCTGCGCATCGGTTTTTACGCATTAGGCGATTTAAGAGCATCGGCAGATTATTATAAGCTCGTTGTTTTCGATGCGCCGAAAGTTGTCGGTACAGGAAGCTACAAAGGATCTGAGTACGGGTATATAGATATTGATATTGCCCCGCTCATTTCAAATGACTGCTTTATCAGTCCCGGTCTGAGTTACGATACGGTATGGCTTTACGTTACTGAAGACAATCCCGACTGGACAGGACGTTCACTGACAGCGGTCAATCATTATTCTTCTGACGGTATCTACAGAATCAAACTCGGAGATCCCGCAGCGTATGACGGAACAGGCATATATAAAGACTTGCCCTACGGTTCATTTGACCTTTCATGGAAGCTCCGCGGATCGGGAACTGTCATAGGAAAGTATATATTTGCCGGCAGCACTTCGGTTCATGTTGATATCCTGCAGGACATCAAGCCTGAAGAACTGCACGCAAGCGTTGATACAGGAAACGGTTTCCCTTTCATGTTCTACAAAGGGCAGACCGCTCAGATCAAATATTGGTTTGGTGACAAATATGACAGCGAAACGGATCCGGATGATCGTGCAGATGATCTGGACAGGAGAGTGACATTTACCTCGTCTGATACAAAGCAAATCACGGTCGACGCAAACGGCAAACTGACAGTTGTCAGCGTTCC
>JAILGV010000008.1 GCA_024696355.1 Solobacterium sp. | reverse complement strand
CCTGCCGGAACAGGTTCTCCGCTGTCTTCCTTTGTTTTTTCCGGACGGTGCTCATACAGATATGTACTGCCGTCATCCTTCAGCCGCCAATACCCGCAGTGCTCAAGAATATGCACAGCCGTCTCATTCTCCTTTGAAACGACGGCCCTGAGGGAAGAGATTCCCTTCCTTTCATGAAGCCATGCAGTGACCAGATACAGTCCCTCGCTCATTAGATGTCTGCCGCGGCAGGCCGGATATGTTTCAAAGCTGACAGAGCCGTTTTCATAAATCACCTGCCCGCCGGCTTCCCCGCTGTCTTTCAGGACAATATGAAAAATGCACTGTTCATCCGATTCCTTAAGCACTCTGATATCTGTCTTCATTGAAATCCCTCCGAAAAAAGAATTCCGGAAGTTCCGGAATTCCTTCATGCATTACTTCATCAATGCTGTGAGTGCACCGAGAAGAGCGCTGCCGTCGATTCCACCGGCAGGCTGCTGCGGTTTTTCCTGCACTGCAGGCGCACCACCGAACATGCCGATCAGGTCGCCCAGATCAAGTCCGTCAGCCAGATTGACAGACGGTTTTGCCTGTACCTGTGCACTTGCGGATGTTGTCGCTGCGGAAAGTCCGCTCAGCAGAGCCGGAGCGATTGCCGCAAGAGCAAGACCGACCTTCTTTGCATCGATTCCGGACTCATCAGCGATGCCTTTGACAACATCATTTGTTTCTTCACCGAAGATGTGTCTGACGATTCTGGAGCCGTCATCCGTATCAGCGTCCTTCAGCTGGTCGGAGATTCTGGCTGTTGACCTGTGCTGCATCAGAGCACTGAGCAGTGAGGAAGCACCGGACTGTGTGGATGCATTCTTGGTCAGATATTTGATCAGAAGCGGCAGGGCAATTCTGAGCAGAAGCTTGATCTGCTTGCTCGACAGACCCGTCTTACCGGAAATATTATTGACCGAAGACGAAGATGTCATTGCGTTTAAGAGTAAACCTAAAAGATTCATTTTCATTTCTCCCTTCAGATGACTTTGTATTCATTATAATTCAACTATTATCACTTGCATTAAAGAGTTTTTGTCATTTCACAAAAAAACGGTGTGAACCGCCTCCATTGAAAACGGAAATGAATAAAAGGCACATTCCGCTGCGGGAATGTGCACATGTTTCCGGAATTATTCTGCCGGTATATGGGCAAAGCCGAATCTGCAGCTGTCTGCCTCAGGCATATTTGGCATGCAGATCAGAGGATACAATCATGATGATAATAAACACGGCTGCAGATCCTGCCAGGCTGACCAGCTGTATGATTCTGATCAGTCTGCCGCGGACTCCGAGCAGAAACAGGACACTTGTTATAATACTGACAGCGGAAAGAGCAATCTGCAGATATATCAGGAACGGCTGATCGGCAATCATCAGTCTTGCCGCAGGGCTGCGGTGCCATTCCCGGATCTCCCCGGTCGGCATCATTGCCCGGTCCGTATAGATATTCATATTCAGAACAGCTAAAAACCCAATATTTGCGATGATGGAAAGTATAGATATCAGCATCTGTCATCAGCTCCTTCCGGCTCAAAGTACTCAGCAGATCACAGTTCATAAATAAAGTCCCGCTTCCGCAGGCAGCGCTTCAAATATCAGCGCTGTATGTTTTCACGGAACTTTATCAAACTGTCCGAAGTTTTTTATTTCAGCAGATAATCAGCGCTTGACTCTTGCGCCGGCACCGCCCATGACGCCTTCCACTTCTTCCAGGGAAGCCATGGATGTATCACCGGGAGTTGTCATTGCCAGAGCACCGTGTGCCGCACCGTAGTTGACAGCCTTTTCAGCATCTTCGTATGTCATCAGTCCGTAAACCAGACCGGATGCGAAGGAGTCGCCGCCGCCGACACGGTCAAGGATCTCCAGTCCGTTGTATTCCTTGGACATGTGGATTTCTCCGTCTGCCCAGCAGATGGCCTTCCAGTCATTGACTGTCGCAGTCTTAACGGTACGCAGGGTCGTCGCGATAGCCTTGAAGTTCGGCTATTCCTTTGCGGCAGCTGCGACCATCTTGTAGTAGCCGTCCATGTTCAGTTCTTTCAGTCCGGCATCATTGCCTTCAACTTCCAGACCCAGGCAGGCTGTAAAGTCTTCTTCGTTGCCGATCATAACGTCGACATACTTTGCAATCTCACGGTTGACCTCACGGCACTTCTCCAGACCGCCGATCGCACTCCACATGGAGGGACGGTAGTTCAAATCGTAGGAGATGATTGTTCCGTATTTCTTGGCTGTCTTGCATGCGGCGATAACCGTCTCACATGCCTGCTCGGATAATGCGGCATAGATACCGCCCGTATGGAGCCATCTGACACCTAATGTACCGAAGATATACTCAAAATCGAAGTCTTCCGGCTTAGCCTGGGAGATTGCTGTATTTGCTCTGTCGCTGCAGCCGATCGCGCCGCGGATACCGTAGCCGCGCTCTGTGAAATTCAGACCGTTGCGGCAGATACGTCCGATGCCGTCTGTCTTCTTCCAGTAAATCAGGCTTGTGTCAACACCGCCCTGTTCGATCAGGTCTTTCATCAGTTTGCCGACTTCATTGTCCGCAAAGGCAGTCATTACTGCTGTATGCATGCCGAAGCACTTATGCAGACCGCGGATAACATTATATTCTCCGCCGCCTTCCCATGCCTGGAACGTACGTGCTGTACGGATCCTTCCTTCTCCCGGGTCAAGACGAAGCATGACTTCGCCCAGACTGACCGCATCAAACTTGCATTCATCTGCCGGTCTTAGCTGTAATTTCATATGATTTTCCTTTCCGCGCAGTAAGCGCACCAAACAAGTTGTTTCTGTAACTATTATATATTGAAACCGCATGAAATTTCATAACTCATCCATGCAGAATTTAAAAAGTAAACTATTTCTTTCCCGGACTGCCGGACAAACTGCACTCAGATCTGTCTGATGATCTGCCTCCGCCGGTTCCGAGTGCTATTTTCTTCAGAGAGAAAACAAAAAGCATGACTCCTGTCAGGCACAGACTGTCATGCATTTCCCGCAGTTTTATGTCTGTCCCGTCTGCCGGGGCAGCTGTTCCGGGATATATATCCGGTTCAGACCTGTTTTTCACCTTTGATGCAGTACTGGAACACCCATTTCTTGAACGGTTCCGAATCTCCCGTCCTGTTCAGCTTCTTCAGATGATCACGGAATACATCGTCATGTTCCTCCGGAACAGTGATGACGCCGCATCCGTTTTCGATCATGATCTTGTTTGCAAACATCAGGGCAACACGGATGTCGCCGTCCTTGAACAGACGTTTGTCAAGAATGTAAAGCATTGCGTCAATCGCAATCTCCGTATTGGCCTTGGCAGGCTTGTTTACAATATCACTCAGTTCCGCAATCTGCTCATCGGTCATATTGTTTGTAAAACCTTCCTGCAGTCCGTCCATCAGAAGCGTATGCAGATCAAGAAGATAATGGTAATCAATTTCGGCATCCTTGTCTCTCAGAAGATACTGAAAGGTCCTCCTGAAATTCTCATAAGCTTTCCGGGCCTCGGGATCGTGTATGCCGGATGCACACTCTTCCCTTGTAACATCATAACGTGCGAGCTTCATTGCATTATAAAGGATCATATCCATTTTTTTCTCAAGGAAAGCCACATTCCGGACACGGGACATTACAAACTTATTATTCATAGAGGTCTCCTTATGATTACGAAATCATTATAGCAAAACATAAGAAAACCTCAATTCAATAGAGCAGTACAGATTGATGAAAAAGACAGGCCGGAGCCTGTCTGATTTCATTTGTTTCAATCTGCCGGGGTATGAATCAGTTCAGAATCTTCTGCGCGGTTTCGCTTTCCGCGTCCAGAATGATTACCCGGCGGTTCTTCGCTCCTTCGGTTTCCACGAAGTTCCCTGCGGAATCGATATCCCTTCCGCGGACAAACGGATCGTTCTCATAGCCGAGTCCGGCAGTGATCAGCTGTGATCCGGTTACGCCGAATTCATTCACAAGCATGTCACGGATTGCCTCCGCACGGCGGCGGGACAGATCCTCACAGGCTCCCTGGTCACCGAATGTCGCGGTTGTGCCCGCCAGCAGGATCGGATGATCCGGATGTGCGAGAATCACTTCGGCGACCGGCTTGAGAGCCTCCCTGGCAGCCTCTTCATCCGCAAATACCGCCTGATTTGCGACAAAGCGGACCTGCGTTTCGTTCAGTTCAAACGGAACCTCAAATACAGCTTCCGCGGGCTCTTCCTTTATCGTATTCTGAGCATCTGCTTTTTCCGGCGCACCGATCATGATGATATATTCATTCGGATCACCGGAGGAAAGTGAAATATAGTAGGTCGTATCCGGCTGAAGCGTGCGGACAAATCCCGTTGCGGCGGTACCGTCCTCACCGGCCTCGGAAACATCAGGATATCTGTGATATTCCCGCTCATAGTTTCTTTCATCCGCTTCAATCACCGTTCCGAATTCATCATACAGATATGCATACATCAGACTGCTTCCCGGAGTCAGGTTTTCCACGGTGATGCTGTATTCTGCCCCCTCCTCTGCGGTGGTGGTAAAGGCAGCCCATGCCCATCCTTCCGTATAGTTTCCGTGATATCTTGTATTTGTTTTCAGCATTACCGCATTGTTCTGATTGGTTCCGGTATAGAATGCATCATCTGCACTCAGCGTGCCTTTGGCCTCTTCGATATTGCCGCTGGTTCCGACGCCGCTGTCTTGCTTTTCAGGCATTGTTACAAGAACGGAATAGCCTGCTTCATCCGAGCCCTGCAGTCTCAGGAAATAGGTCGTATTCGGCTTCAGTCCCGTCACTGTGCCGGTCGCAGCCCTGCCGTCTTCGGTTGCTTCGGAGACAGCCGGATATTTGTGATATTCCCGTTCATAGTTTCTTTCATCAATGTCAATCTGCGTTCCCAGTTCATCGAACAGATACAGGTACAGCCGGCCGCTTCCGTATGTTTCGTTGACCATCGTAATCCTGTACGGAATATCCGCCTCTTCCGCGGTCGTAAAGGCAAGCCATGAATACCCGCCGGCATACTTTCCGTGCACTTTGGTGCCGATGGGGATATTCAGGGCGGAAGACTGGCTGGTGCCCGGCACAATCAGGCCTCCCTCCGTCGCATCGCGCTCCCCGGCTGCTGTGCCGGTTTCCGGAACTTCCTCTGTCGAATCCGCAACCATCAGGGTATATTCGGACGCATCGCCGCCCGAAACCCTGACATAATAGACTGTCTCCGTTTCCAGTGTCTTTATTGTTCCGGTTGCGGCCCTGCCGTCATCGGTGGCTTCGGAAACATCTGGATACTTATGATATTCACGTTCATAGTTTCTTTCATCCGGTTCGATCAATGTTCCGTACGCGTCAAACAGGTACGCGTACAGACGGCTGCTTCCCGGCTTCAGATTTTCCAGTGTCACGGTATACGGCACAGGTTCTTCACCGGTTTTAATAGCGAACCAGTGACAGCCTTCTTCATATGTTGTCTGATAGCGGACATTGGTGCTGATCAGCGGCGCCTCATCCTGATTTGCGGAAATGAGCAGGGCGCTGCTTTCAGGGGAGGATTCCTTCGGACTCACGGGAATCCTTCCGACTTCGGGATCCGTTATCCGCAGCGAATAATCCGCCTTATCCCCGCCGTTGATCATCACATAATAGACGGTATCCGGCTTCAGCGTCTTCACCGTTCCGGTCGCTGCCCTGCCGTCTTCAATCGCTTCGGAAAGGGTCGGATACTTATGATATTCGCGTTCATAGTTTCTTTCATCCGGTTCGATCAGCGTTCCGTACTCGTCAAACAGATATGCAAAC
>JAILGV010000178.1 GCA_024696355.1 Solobacterium sp. | reverse complement strand
CGATATAACGAATCTTTATTTACATTATTTACATTAACCAAAGAAAGAACTGCACAAAACGACAGAAAAGAAAAGGAAAGAGAGGTGAAGCCGTTTCCTCCCCACCCAAAGCAGAGGCATTGGATGGGGTATCCACGGCATAAGAGATGAAGTGTCTTTGCTGCAACAGGGAAATCACGGATCCTTCCGCATATGAAGCCGGGACATGCTGGCATGTCAAATGCATCCGGCGCTTTTTCGGGACGGAAAGACTTCCGGAGATCGACTGCACGGAAGAACAGCTGGAAACCCTTGCGAATCAAACCGTAAACAGAGGGCTGACAGTTCCCGGTGTTCAGAAAAAGCTGTCCCTTCATCTCAGCAGAGAAAAGGGAGACAGCAGACTTACGATCGTGGATTATCCGACAGGATATATTCTGAAGCCGCAGGCGCAGGAATATACCGCACTTCCTGAGGCGGAGTTTCTTGTCATGAAAATGGCGGAAGCGGCAGGAATCAAAACGGTTCCCAATGCCCTGATGAGGATCGGCGGAACATATGCATATATCACCAGGCGCATTGACAGAAGAAAAAACAGCCTGCTGGCAATGGAGGACTTCTGCCAGCTTTCAAAAAGACAGACGGCAGACAAATACCGCGGTTCCTATGAAAGCTGCGGGAGGATCATCAGTTCATATTCGAAAAATACCGGCATTGATATAGCTGAATTTTTCTACAGGCTTCTGTTTTCCTTTGCGGTCGGAAATTCGGACATGCATCTGAAGAATTTTTCCCTGATCGAAGATTCGCCAGGTTCCAGAATCTACGGGCTTTCAGCGGCTTATGATATGCTGCCGGTCAACGTGGTAATGCCTGCGGATCAGGAGGAAATGGCTCTGACGGTCAACGGCAAAAAAAAGAACATCAGAAAAAAGGATTTTCTGGAGCTTGCGGACAAACTTACAATTCAGAACAGGGCGGCGGTCTATCTTATTAACAAAACGGCAGATCTGGAAAACGCATTCCATGAACTGATCAATGACTCGTATCTTCCGGAGGATATGAAAGCCGGTATGAACACTCTGATTGGAAAAAGAATGCTTATACTGCGCTGAACCGTTATTTCAAAAATCATGCAGATTGACCGGACAGGCAAAAAGGCCTGTCCTTTTTACATGCGGCGGAAAACTTCGCTAATCAGAAACAATAAAGGAGGAAACGTACGACAAACATCTTAAAGAAAACCTGTGCTGTTTTTGCTGTGGCTGCCTCGGCTGTCCTGTGCGGCTGTTCGGCAAAAAAGGAGGTCTATGTGCCCAACCAGAACAGGGGAACAGACTATCAGTATGACTTCATTGATTATCTGGATATTGCGGTATACGGATCGGAAGGACAGGGTGTTCTTGAAGTCGTGCCGAAGGAAATCACTGCTTCTGATTTCAAAAGCGAGCAGGAATATATCACCATCCGGCATGCCATGGATGAGCTGAACCTGTACTGCCTGTACGGGGAGGACAATGCACAGAGCAACCTCTCCGTCACAAAGTCCGAAGGACTGTCCGGCGGCGACATGATCACGCTCAGCATTCAGAAGAAGCCGGATCTCGGCGGTCTCTCCATGAATCTTGAGGATTATGAATATACCGTCAGCGAACTCGGCGAAGGAAAAACCGTCGACCTGTTCAATGACAGTGCAGTCATCTTTTACGGCCTTGCAGGGACAAATGCGGTTGGTGCATACCGGCTTGCAAAGCAGGGCAGTCTGCCGGAAGAGATCCGGGAACATATCATATATGCCGCTTCCACAAGGGAAACGGCACTGAAGGAAAATGTTTCCATCATCCAGGCATCCGCCCGGCTCGATGAGGAGTTCCTGAATGCCAACCGGTACTACAATCTGCCGATCTATCTGAAGCGCCACAATTTCAATGCGTCCGCGGAACAGGAAACCGTTCTGGATGTGATTGTCGGACCGATTGACTTCCATGGCGATGAGGCAAAGGAAGCCGTCCGGCTTGCTCTGGAAAACAGATTCACCGGCGTCACCGCACTCAGCGGGGATACCGGATACAGAATCGACATGATCGGCAATGTGCAGCAGAGCACCGGCGTATCCGGCGAAGCCGCATACGATTATTTCGTAACCCTTCACGGCGTCAGCAGCGACGGGAGGGAAACTGCGTTTTCCTCCACGGTCCGCATGGTGATGCTTCATGATGATGTCGTCATCATGAAGGCATCGGAGCCGTACTACACAAAGTTCTCCGCACTTCAGAATCCGTACAGCGGATCCTATGAAGTGCTGGCGGAATACTATCAGCCTCTGATGCAGGTTATGCCTGAGCCGGCTGAGCCGCTTCAGGAAGAGGAAGCGGCTTCGGAAACAGCCGTTCCGCAGGAAACAGAGGAACAGTCATGACAGGGCTGCACGGACCGTGCCCCCTGCCTGAAAGGAAAGGAGCGTGATTGCGATCAGAAGCCGGGGTCTGGATATTGTTCTCAGCGTGCTGGTGGCCGGCACGCTCTTTTTTTTCGTGTTTCAGTCATGCCGGATCATCAGGG
>JAILGV010000110.1 GCA_024696355.1 Solobacterium sp. | reverse complement strand
GCCTCATCGTATTTTCCTTCTTCCGGTTCGATTCTCGCCCATTCAACCGAGAATCTGTACGCATTCAGTCCTGCCTCTGCCATCATGCGGATATCTTCCTCATAACGGCTGTAGTGGTCACAGGCAATTCCGCTCGGTTCCGCAAAACTGGTATGCGGCATCAGTTCCTGTGCCCAGTAATCACTGTGAATATTGTTTCCCTCCACCTGATGCGCTGCTGTTGCGGCACCGATGAAGAAGCCCTTTTCAAATGTCATATTACCTGTCTCCTGTCTCTGCGCAGACGCCTTCCGTTATTCCGTTTTCATTAAATGCATCAACGCGCACAAAGTAGTTTCTGCCTTTGATCAGCGCACCGATCCGCACGGGATCCGATGAGAAGACCATATAGCTGTGGTACAGTCTGTCCGGTGCTGAGCCGAACAGAATATTCCATCCGAGTGCATCCTGCTGTGCTTCGATACTGACTGTCATATCCAGATCATTGTCCCGGACTGCCGTAAATGCAGGAACTGCCGGCTTTTCACCGCAGCCCTTTCCGAACACGCGAAGACCGGAAATGCACGGCTTCTGACCGTAAGGGACCTTCATTCCGGAAAGCCTCAGCAGACGGACCCGGATTCCATCCTCACAGACAATCAGGTCATGCGTCAGATCTGTTTCCGCGTCCGACTTATCCGCAATGACAAACCACGTGTTTCCGTCAGCGGATCCTTCCAGCTTCCAGCGGGTAACTGTTTCAGCCTCTTCGATATATCTGGGCTGCGAACCCTGACTGATCTGTCCCGGACACGGAATATCAATTTTGTCATCCGCAAAATTCACCTGCACGGCACGGACATCGGACACCTGCGTCAGATCCAGTTCAAGCCATTCATCCGTACTGTCCGAAGCTGCCTGCCACCAGGTCTGCACGTTCTCTTCGGATGCACAGCATGCCGGATGACCTTCCGTTTCCGAAGATGCACGCACCGGCCTGCCTGCGCTCAGGAGCATCCACTCGGGATCAGCCCAGGGATCCTTCCTGAGTTTTTCGATATTCATCGGCCAGTCACCGTAGCGCTGATTGCAGAACATTTCTCCGTCCTGATCAATCCCCGCCGGCCAGATTCCGACACGCCGCTCAAAGTCATGATTCTTCGAAATCCTCATGGTTGAGGCATGCCACCAGCTTCCGTCCTGATCCTCCATCGAGGAACCGTGACCCGCACCCGGGATAAATCCGCCGGGTTTGTAAGAATAAGGATTGTTTTCAGCCGGAACAAACGGTCCCAGCGGTGAGCTGCCTTTGTATACGCCGTCGGAATATGTATTGTACTGGGTTCCGGGAGCCGCATACTGCAGGTAATACACCCCGTCTTTTTTATCCATCCATGCGCCTTCGATATAAGGACGGTTGGAGAGCATTCCCCTCAGAAGCGCAGCCACACCGGGCGGAAGCCTGTCTTCCGTAATCCCCGAGCGCTTCAGATAACCTGCATACTTCATATTCAGTTCTTCTTCGGAGCACGGCAGAACCGAGTTGTTCTCGCCGATCCGTTCATATCCGATGCTGTACGGATCACCGTGAATCAGTTCCTTTGTTTCACCGACCGGGTTCATGGTAACCGGATCAAGTTCGGTACCGAAGATCGGCGTCATATTGGAACAGCCCCAGTAAAAATAGATTCTTCCGTCATCATCACGGAACAGGTTCGGATCCCAGTACGGGAATGTCCCTTCCACTTTTATGTACGGTCCGTTCAGAATGTCTTCGGTGTACCAGCGGTCGCATTTGTGATCACGGCTGGATGCACAGAAATAAACACGGTCCCCGATCACCCTCACATCGGGTGCGTAATCATACAGCGGAAGTTCCTTCGGCAGGGGATGGTTCTCCCATACGGCAAGATCGTCGGAAACCCATACCCCGAGAGTCATGGAAGCGAAAATATAATAACGGTCTTTGAACCGGATCATTGAAGGATCAGCCGCTTCACGGCAGATCTTCAGCAGGCCTTTCAGGCGGGGATCCGCATTGAACTGATAACGGTAATTAATGTTAATCGGATTGCAGCAGTATTTCATAATGATGTTCTCCTCTGTCTTCATTGTATTCCCTTCCGTCAGGCAGTACTATCTCTGCCTTTATGGGAATTCTGATATCAAACAGCAGTTTGTCCCCTTCATATCTCCAGCCGCTCTGAATCAGACCTGCAGGTGACTGCCATTCCGCACTTACATATCCCAGGGAGCGGTCGGGCTTCGGTGCAATACTGAGTTTTCCGGCACGCAGTCTGATTCCTGCGGCACCGGAAAACAGCCAGCCTGATACCGCACCGTAGCAGTAGTGGTTAAAGGAATCATGAACCGTACCGTCGGCACGGACTCCGTCCCATGTTTCCCAGATTGTCGTTGCCCCGTGCTTTACGGCATAAAGCCATCCGGGACACTCTTCCTGCAGAAGCAGTTTATAAGCTGTATCCGTATGTCCGTGATCAGCCAGAACCTCCAGCAGGTAAGGCGTTGACAGGAATCCGGTATTCAGATGATATCCGCAGTCTCTGACCAGTGCATCAAGACTGTCAGCCGCAGACCTGATTTCGTCTTCATTCAGCAGGCCGAATGCGATCGGACGTACATATTCACACTGACGCCGTGAGCTGATCCGCCCGTTATCCGTACAGGTGTAACGGTAGGCGTTCCGGGCATTCTCTGCGATTGTACGGTAATTTTCCGCGTCTTCCGGATGTCCGAGTATTTCCGCGATTTTCTGCATCAGCACTGCCGAATGATAATAGTAAGCCGTTGCAACTTCGGGGGCTCCGTTCATCATGATTGATTTCATGGTCTCCATGGAATTAACACCCGGTTCCAGCCATTCACCGAAATGGAACCCCTGATCAACCAGATATTCATGCCAGGGATTGCCGAGGTTTCCGTCTCTTGTCTGTTTTGCTCGGTTCGTGCAGTAGTTCATCCAGCCTTTCATCATTTCATAATTCTCGGCCAGAACCGCACTGTCACCGTATGCCTCATAGAGCGCCCACGGCACAAGAATGCAGGCATCTCCCCATCCGGCCGATCCCTGCAGCATATCGGAAATCATACTGCCGCTGTTGTTTACCGGCGCGATATTGGCAACCCTGCCGTCCTCCGTCTGGGCAATCCGGCATTCTGCCAGCCATTTGCGCAGAACAGGCCAGCAGTCCGCAAGATATACCCCGGTCGGGGCAAACGCTCCCGCATCCCCTGTCCATCCCGCTCTTTCCCTGGTCGGACAGTCCGTGGGAATATCACAGAAATTCGAGCGCATGCTCCAGAGGGAATTTTGGAACAGTCTGCTGACATCCTCGTTTCCGCAGCGGAATGATCCGGTCTGCTTCATATCGGAGTAAACAGCCACTGCCGTAAATTCCGCACCTGTCAGATCCGCATCTGTTTCTATCTTTGCATACCGGAATCCGAACAGAGAGAAATAAGGCTTATATACATTCAGACCGTCCCTGCAGATATAGACAATTTTCTGGGGAATCCCGTTTTTGTTTCTTTCTCCCGGATCAAAATTCGACTGTGTGAAGTTTCCGTTTTCATCCAGTGTTTCGCCGTGATGAAGAATGATCTTCTGTCCTGCTTCAGCCTGAATTCTGATCTCCGTATAACCGCAGAGATTCTGTCCGAAGTCTATTACAAGATCCCCGTTGGGGGCCGTAAACAGTTTTCCGGCAAACCGTTCCTGTTCCCTGATGTCAACACTGTCGCTTCCGCAGAGCACATCATATCCGTAATCACGCACCGTTACCGGATGCCAGTCTGTAATAGTTTCCATCCGAGCATCATAGGTTTCCCCCATCTGCATATCGTTTTCCCGTACCGGTCCGTTCTGGCTTGCCAGCCATGTTCCGTCTGTTATTACAGCCGGCTGTCCGTCTGTTTCCAACTGGGCAAGCAGGGCAAGGTCGCTTCCGTAATAATTATTCAGGCCGTCAATGCCGACGTTTCCCCTGTACCATCCGTCTCCCAGGATAACGAACAGCTCGTTTTCTCCCTCCTTCAGAAGATGCGACACACGATATGTCTGTACCTGAAGGCGTCTGCGGTAATCATCCGTTCCCGGAGCCAGCACAAAGTCCGAAACCCGTTTTCCGTTAAGGAATGCCGCATAAAGCCCGTGACAAGTGATGTAAAGACGTGCCTCTCCGATATGATCAAGCGTAAATGTCTTTTTCAGACAGCCTGCCGGCATCCGTACGGATGCATCATGTTCCGGTTCGGGATCAATCCACTCTGCCTTCCAGCACGATGCATCAGTCATGCCTGTTTCATAACTTCCTTCACTCCAGTCTCCGGCACTGCCCTCTTCATCATAAAGACGTACTTTCCAGATGACCTTTTCCTTCGGACCTGCCTGATAACCGCAGCGCACATGATTCGTGCTGCTATTTACAGTCCCGCTGTTCCAGACTTCCCTGTTTCCTGAAAACGCATGAATCTCATATGCAGTCTGGTTTCCGTCACTGATCCAGCTCAGTACCGGCTGAACCGTATTCAGCCCGACCGGTTCATGCATATGTTCACATCTCAGATCTGTTGCTTTCATCCGTAATTCTCCTTCAGCCATGCGGCGCTGACTTCTATGCTCTTCAGCGGATCCTTGTCCGCCCAGTTCCTGTGGCTTTCCAGGACAACTGCTTCAATGCCGTTTTCATCCGCAGTTTTCTTCAGTCCGGCAAGATCCATGTTTCCCGTTCCCAGTTCCATGCTGTCAGCCTTCAGAATCGGCGTCATTGATGCACCGTTCACTCTTGAGCCGCGGTCATTGATATGCCACAGCTTCATGCGTGTTCCCAGCTTTTTCATCCAGACCTGTGCATTCGCGCCGCCGTCCGTAAACCAGTAGCTGTCAAATTCAAAATTCACATATTCCGGATCCGTTTCCCGGATCAGAATGTCATACGCGCAGTCCGTCCGGTTAACCTTCAGCAGTTCCACATTATGATTGTGATACAGAAGACGGAGCCCGCTGTCCCGGAGTATCTTTCCTGCTTTGTTCAGACGTGATGCAAGTTCCCTGACGTTTGCCTCATCACTGTAATCAAACCGGTACATCCCGGTGATCACAATTCTGTCTGTTCCGAAGATACGCGCTTCTTCAATAACAGCATTCATATCATTCTCCAGAGATCCCAGATCTGCATGGAGACTGATGACTGTCAGTCCGCTTTCCCTGATAAGTTTCTGCCAGTCAAGCTTCCCGCCTGATCCTGTCGGCATGCCCGCAGCCCTTGTCAGCATGCGGACCATCAGTGATGCGGGATGTATCATAAAACGGTTCAGCTCAATTCCGTCATAGCCGGCGGCTCTGATTCTGCGCAGCGTTTCTTTTGCTTTGTCCTCAGTGCCGCATACCGATCCAAGCATAATCTGCTGTACACCTGTGATCATTTTCCGTATTCCTCCTGTATGTAATTCTGTCGTTTTCCGATAAATAAATGAAAGAAACAAAGTGAAGGCCGCAGCCTTCACTTTTGTTTTTCTTCCTGAAAATAATCAGGCTGCAGGGATCTTATTCAGCATTTTGTTCAGTTCCTGAAGCTGGTTTTCATCCAGATTGAAGCCGCCCTGCTGAAGAACCTTTTTCAGCGGCTGACGCGCAATCATTGCCTGCATGGCGGGATTCACCTGCTTTGCGGCATCGGCGGCACCTTTCAGTCTGCCCATCAGCCCGTTCAGAATCCTTGAACCGGCCTCGGTGGCTCCGATTTCACCCATTGTGCTGTTTACTGACAGATATCCTTCCCTGTCCAGTCCATCCTTCGGTTCGTCAAACCAGTTGCGTACTTCCTCCTGCGATGCAAAGTAGGAAGGGTCCGGCTCGGACACTTTGCATATTTCCATTTCATCTTCATATGCGCCGGAAACCGCTTTGATCTTATGCACGCCGCTGATCCTGACATTGAAGCGGAATACATGACTTCCGGTTTTTGTTTCCTGCGGAACACCGTCCACGTACAGTGTCACCTGATCCAGATTGGAATAAACCTTGATCTCTGTTTCCTCTTCAATGCGTCTGCTGTATCTTCTGCCGCAGAGATGGACAAACTTTTCATCTGACCACCATGCCTTGTAGATATAATATGCGTCCTTTTTCTGTTTCCGGTCAAATGTAACAAGTCCCTTGTGGTTTTTCCCCGGGTCTCCGGCTTCGTCCCTGCCTGCCGCAGCGAACTCGAACATATTCCAGCAGTAGGAACCCCAGATATACGGGCGTGCCGAAATCATCTCAAGCATATGCTCATGATAGACTGCCTGATAGCTTTCGGTGTAGTCTCCCTTCACCGGTTTCGGTGACTGCAGTGCAATGGAAGAATCCGCACCGTATTCCGTCAGACCGATCACCACATCCGGATACTTTTCGTGGAAATCATCAAACCATTTGTCATTGTCCGTCATGTCACCGACATACCATCCGTAATACAGATTGTATCCGCGGATATCCGGAAGACGGACCAGAGGACTGTCTGTTTCAAGAAGGAACAGGTTAGCCATTGCCGAGACACGGGACGGGTCCATTGTATGGACAAGATCATTCAGGATGCGGTGATTTTCCATCAGATCTTCGGTCACGCCGTTCAGTGTAATCTCATTGGACAGTGCCCAGCAGATGACGGATGCGTGATTGTAATTCTGAACAATCAGTTCCTTCATCTGGGAAATTGTATTCTCCCTGCCGCTGTCCATATGGACCGTGATATAAGGAATCTCTGCCCAGGCAACAATGCCCTTTCTGTCGCAGAGATCATAGAAATACTGATCGTGCTGATAATGAGCAAGACGGATGGAGTTGGCTCCCATGGAAAGAATCAGTTCCATGTCCTCTTCATGCATTTCCGGCGTCAGGGCATTGCCCGCACCGAGACGGTCCTGATGACGGGATACGCCGTGCAGCGGGTATCTTCTTCCGTTCAGGAAGAAACCCTGCTCAGGATCAAAGTGATATTCACGGCATCCGAAGGATGAAGTTACTTCATCTGTCTTCACGCCGTCTGCGTAAAGCTCGGCACATGCAGTATAGAGATACGGATCTTCAATTCCGTCCCAGCGGCGGACATTTTCGATAACGAGTGAGCCTCTGCCGGTGATCATGCCGTTTTCCTCTGTCAGAGACAGTTCTGTTTCACCGATGCCGTCAACCTTTACCACAATTCTGTCTGCACCGGATACAGCCCATGCTTCAAACTCCACATCGGCAGTGTTTCCGTTCAGTTTCGGAGTGATTCTGAATCCGTTTCCTCCGTAATAATCCAGGTCGAAATGTACGGGTTCAACTTTAAGCAGATAAACATCACGGTAGATGCCTCCGTAGAATGTGAAGTCGGCACGCTGCGGATAGACTCTGTCATTTGCACTGTTGTCTGCATATACTTCCAGTGTGTTTTCATCTTCAAGATAAGGAGTAATATCGGCACGGAATGTGGAATAGCCGCCGTCATGTCTGACAGCTTCATGACCGTTGATCAGTACTCTGGCGGATGAATTGACCCCGCGGAATTCGATATAGACACGCTGTCCCTCTGTCAGTCCGGGTTTTGCAAACTCTTTTGCATATCTGCATTCCCCGCGGTAGTACATCTGCGGTCCGGTCTGCCCGTCAGCTGCGTTCCAGGTATGGGGAAGGACAACCGCCTCAGTGATGCCTTCCTTCTCAAATGACCAGTTATCGTTAAACTTTTCAGCTGATCTCATGACCGTTATCCTTCCTGATTTGCTTTAGCCAGAGCTTTTGCGGCAAAAATGCGCTTCTGTACTTCCACCATTTCCTCTTTGGTGAGCCTGCAGTTCTTCATAGCAGCCAGAGTAATAAGCCAGCCGGCAATCGGAACAATGTACATGACAATCATTGTCACCCAGAATACAGCTGATGTGGCAGGATCACCCGGCTGCGGACGTGCGGAACCGGCATAACCGGCTGCGACAACCGCAAGACCGGCAACAAGTGCACCTGCGGAAGAGATGAGCTTGTCGATCAGACTGTATGTGCCTGTAACAACAGCCGGAACATAGTTTCCGCTGCGGTCCAGTTCATAGTCAATGACATCTGCCATAAAGGAATTGGAAGCCGTGGTAACACACATCTTGGCACCGTTGAGTGCAAGTGTGATGACAACATAGAGAATCATCGGAATGCCGAATGAAGCAATGCTTGCAGTACCGATTCCCGTATACTTGATAAGAACGAAGAACAGGCACGCAACGGATGAGATAACGATGCAGACTTTTGTCCATGTCTGGATTGCTTTTCTGGAACCGTATTTTCCGGCATATCTTGCACCGAATGCAGCAAATATGATTGACGGCAGCATCGATACCATGGTCAGGATTGTAGCCATACCCATGTTTCCGATCAGAATACCGCTCAGCATCGTGGTAATAACACCCTGGGAAGCCGTGATCTGGGCAATCTTGTCGGAAGACTGGGCAGCGATATAGCTCTGCAGAGGCTTGTTGTGCGCAAGAACTTCAACCATGTCTTTGATCTTCAGCTTTTCATGTTTTGCAGAACCTTTGTAATATTCGGGTTTGTCATATTCGGAAACACCGACGGATACGAGAATGACACCGATGAAGCCCAGAAGCATGAACAGTCTGGCAACTGCGGACATGAACTCAAGATTGATTGTTCCGCCGAATCTCGGAAGCATAACGACATTTGTTACGATGGAAAGAACTACAGGTACGAGATAATTGAACGCTGTTGTCCATACACCGATGACCGGGCGCTGCTTCGGATCATTTGTCATGATTGCCGGAAGAGTCTGGGCGGTCATATTTTCTGCTGTGTAGCCGATGATGTAAACAACATAGAGCAGTGAATAGACGAATACGCCGGCGGCTCCGGAGAAGCCGGTTCTGGCTGCGGCATCATACATCAGAAGCAGGGCAATAGCTTCAAGCAGGAATCCGCCGATCAGCAGGATGCGCAGACGTCCGAATTTTGTATCCACTTTGTCATAGATCAGGGCAAGGAGCGGGTCGGTAACCGCATCGAGAATACGTGTTCCGGTAATGATTGTTCCGGCCGTGACTGCGGTGATTGCATAGCCGACACCGGCAATATAGCTGGCATAGCTGTTCATCAGTGAATAAACTGTCATTGCGCATAATGCGTTGGTTGCGTAGAGAATGATCTGCCAGAGTTTGGCACGGCGGTACTGCACACCGTCAATCTCACTTTGAGTAATCTTCTTTTCCTTCATAGCTTTTCCCTTTCTTTTTCCGCGTCTGCGGCTCTTTCACATTTACAGATGCATTATAGGAAACCGTTTACATTCCGGAAATCCAATTTTCTGAGTGGAATTACAAAAATTACGGTTCTGTGCCAATTTTTTTCATCAGCCGCACACCGGACGCAAAGCAGTGTGAAAGCACCCGGAAAAGCACTGCTGACTGCCATATTTGCGCATAACCTGACAGTTTTGGCGCCCGGTTCTTTCCGCAACGTCTGCGTTACGGTTTGAAAACCGGATATGTTACAATTATTACGGTATTTAACACAGAAAGGACGCCTATGTCTGAAATACTTACGGCAGGGGAACAGAACCTGATTCTGCTTGAGTCCCTGCTTCCGGCAGATGAAAAATTCTATCTCTGGTGCTTCACGGCGGAACTGAAGTGCATCGGTACTTCCTGTCCGGAAGACGAAACGGATACACTTCTTTACTTTTTTGAACAGACGGGCGGGCAGGAAAAACTCCGGAATTTCATTTCAGACGCCTCAAATGCGCATCCCCTTCTGATCGGCTCCTCCCTCGGCATGCAGTGGGCGGCAGTCCGGCATCAGCACAGGACAGAAACTTTTGCCGTACTGATCGGTCCGGTTTTCTATGCGCTGCCTGACGAGAAAACAATGTACAATGCCGTCTTTGAGGTTAATGACAAAATCAAAAAAGGTGAATACATTACACGGTTTATGCAGCTCTGCAGGCATCTGCCTGTGATATCCTATGCAATCTTTTCCAGATATATCCTGATGGTTCACAACATGCTGAACGGGGAGAAGCTTTCAGTTTCCGATATCACTGCATCTGTTTCGGACAGTTCCGTCAGTGCGGAGCCTGCCGGGATACGCAACAGAACGGAGGTTTACAATGCCGAAAAAGCGCTTCTGGGCATGGTCCGCAGCGGTGATATCAACTACCAGGAAGCCCTGCAGAATTCCGTCAACATCAGCACCGGCGTCCAGGTAAGCGGAAAAGACCCTCTGCGTCAGGCGAAGACCAGCATTATCGTCTTTACCTCCCTCGTCTGCCGTGCGGCAATGGAAGGAGGCCTGTCTCCGGAAATTGCATATTCACTCGGTGATTCCTATATCCAGTCCGTCGAAGACTGCAGGGATTCCGGTGAGCTCACTGCACTTTCATATGCCATGTACCGTGACTTCATTTACCGTGTGCATCAGGTCAGAACCGGTCCAGGTATTTCCCATGCCGTTCAGAAATGCTGCGACTATATTCAGCTGAGTCTGAACAGAAAGGTAAGAGCTGCGGATCTGGCCGCACTGGTCGGATATACGGAATACTATCTGACTGAAAAATTCAAAAAGGAAACAGGAGTGTCAGTTAATGCTTATATCCGTTCTGCAAAAATCGAGCGTGCAAAGGTACTGCTTGAAACAACCGATCTGCCGGTAAACGAGATTGCGGACCGTCTTGCATTCAACACACCGAATTATTTTATTCAGACATTCCGGGAAACAGCAGGAATGACGCCTGCACGCTACAGGGACAGCTGCCGGAACAAAGATAATAATGCAGGAAAGAAGAATGATATGATGGTAACAGAATCTGATTTTTGGGAGGCAGACACATGAACATGATCAACGAAAACCAGTATAAGTGGGTCTGGGCCGCCGTGTTCCTGATTGCGGCCGTTCTGAGCTTCACGCTGATTCATGATGTATTCATGAACTGGAGCTTTATTAAATATGCCGTAACATATCTGGACAGCAAGGCTGATACCGTTCTCGGCCTGACCGGTGCATCGACATCGGCGTCAGTTGCCCTGACCATGATTCCGGGCGACGTCGGAACCCCGATTGCCAATCAGCTTGCCAGCATCAGCAGTTATTCGATCATTGTCCTTTCGGCAGTGCATCTCGAAAAATATCTGATCACCCTGGCTGCGGTTATTGCCCTGAAAATACTTCTTCCGTTTTCCCTCGTCCTGGCCGCTCTGAATGTGGTTCTCTTTCAGAGCCGCTCACTGACCGCACTGATTAAAAAGCTTTGTGTTTTCTCGGCAGCCGTAATCCTTGTCGTTCCTTCCAGCGTATACCTGTCTTCCCTGATTGAAACAACCTATCACGATGATGTTCAGCTTTCCATCGAGGAAACACAGAAGGAAGCGGAAGAGATCAAGGCCAACATCGAAGATGCCGATCAGAATATCTGGGATAAGTTTGTCAGCACCGTAAGCGGCGGAACGGTTGAACTTGTCGGCAAATTCGAGAATTCACTGAACAATTTCGTAGAAGCGATATCCGTTATGCTGATAACATCATGCGCAATTCCCTTAATGACGTTCGTGGTGCTGATCTGGCTGCTGAAAGCCCTTCTGCAGATTGATCTCCGTGTTCCGAAGCTCCGGGACACAGCTGAAAAAATAAAAATCAATCCTCATCAGATTGCGGAGAAAATTCATGAGTGACAGCAGAAACACAGGCAGTGATCCGAAAATGCGGAATCCTGTTCCGTACCTTATTGCAGTTCTGATTCTCGCAGCCTTTGCGCTTGTTTACTACCTTACGCCGCTTTTCAGACACGAACCGGATGAAGCTGCACCGGTACTGACTTCGGAGCCGACGGTTATTCCGGTCGCGGATGACAGACCGGAACAGACCAGGGTAACAGCAGAGGAGCTTGAATCCGTTCTGCGTCCTGCATCTGATCTGATTACTTCAAAGTACTACTATACAAATGCGGCAGACTTTGACAGTGTCCTGACATGGTTCGGAAGCGATCTTAAAAATCCCTTTACCCACAGCAAGGGCTACGTAATCTATGACGGTGCCGTCAGCGTCGGAATTGATGTCAGTGAGATATCTTTTGAAATCGACAATAACAGAAATGTCATTCTGATCAAGCTTCCCGAAGAAAAAGTGCTTGCCCACGAGATTGACAATTCATCGGTGAAATCCGATTCCAGTGAATCCATCTTCAATCAGCTGGATGCGGAATACTACGCAAAGCTGATCGGAGGATTCAAAGAGGAAACCGAGAAAAAAGTCATGAGCAATGCCGAATACATCGCACAGGTCCGGACAAATACGGAGGTTGTGATCCGCGGTCTTCTTACGGCATCACATCTGACAGAAGACTATACCGTTGAATTTGCGGAATGACTGAGAGAGGAAACGGAGCGCTTCCCGGACAGCATCCGGCAGAATCATAATTGACACTCCCCATGCCTAAAGGCAGGGGATTCTTGCTGCCTGCCACTTTTTCTATTATGAAATCAGGAAGATCTGGACCTGATCATAGTAGAAGTGAAAGACAACTACAACATATATGATGAAGAGGTCAGGACTATCAGATGTTCCTGGCCTTTCTGCTGTAGGCATACAGTCAGTAAAGGTCTGGGTAAAGTAAGAACGTGCCATTTTTTTGACCCGGTTGATCCGCGAGTCAGTCACAAAAAACGTTCTGCTTCCCTCTTGTGTCAAAGTCCGTTTAATCGAAATGAGCACGCAAAGGATTCATAATGTGATGCCGTATGTAACCCAGAAAAATGGTCTGATACAGGGAGCGGGGAAGTCTTACCGGAATCTATGCATGAAGGGAGGTCCTTATGAAGGGATCAATTGTAACGGTGGATGTCTCCAAAGGCAGCTGCCACTACCAGCCTTTTATCGAAAAAGGCAAACCGTTCCATAAGCCGAAGGTACTGCACGATACCATTGAAGGCTTTGCGGATCTGAGTGTCTGTATTCAGAAACTCAAAGACAAATCAGGTGCCAAAACAGTGCCGGTGGTGTTTGAAGCCACAGGTGTTTACCATCGCTGTCTTCAGAAGTATCTGGATGATCACAAGATACCGTATTACATCATTTCGCCGCTGCTGTCTGCCAAGTACAGACAGACAAATCTTCATGGCAATAAAACAGATGATCTTGACTGCACACATATCGCAAATGCCTATTATGGGGATGAAAAGCTTTTGCCGTATAGTAAACAATCAGACAGATTTGAAAAAATGCAGAAGAGAAATCGATATTATGAAGTGGAATTGACTCACCTGAGAATGCGGAAAGTGAGTTTCAGAAGTCAGCTGGACATCATATATCCACGTCTGGACAAATGTTTTAAAGGCAGTGCAAGTCTGTATGACCCTGTAACGATGGAAATACTGAAAAAGTATCCGCATCCTTCACTCCTGTTAAAACGCCGCAAGGAAACAATCATAAACGCGATTGAAAAGAAGACAAAACATAAAACGGAATTCATCGCAGCTATCGTGGATAAGATGTATGAATGCGCACAGCACTGCTATTCCGGAGCCGATGAAAATGACATCGAAGTAACTTCATTACCGCAGATGATCAAGGATCTGCAGGCACAGATGGAGTTATGTGACAGTATTCTTCAGGATCTGATCAGTGAGGCGAAAGAGGTCTCTTATTTCCCTTGTATCGTCTCAATTGTGGGGATCGGAGAGAATCTGGCAGCCAGGCTGATCGCAGAACTGGGAGACATAACAAGATTCAAAAGCAGGCGTGCCATAGCGGCGTATGCAGGCCTGAATCCGAAGATCAGACAATCCGGAGATGTGGACGGCATACATCTTGCCATAGAGAAAAAAGGGAACAGGCATCTCAGATGTCTTCTGTACTTAGGCGCATCGTGCAATTACCGCCTGAAGAAGAATGATCCGATATACCTGTTCAATCAAAAGAAAAGGCAGCGGTCTCAATCCCCATTGAAGTCCAAAGCTGCCAATATCGCGGCAGCGCATAAGCTACTGGTCATAATCTATGCACTGTCCAGGACCGGCGAATTATACCGTTCCTAAGCGCATTATAAAACAATTGAAAACAAATTAGGAGAGTTTCTCCTGTTTTCGTCGTGGCTTGCCACGCGAAACAGGAAACTCTCCTAATTTCGTCAGAAAAGGCTTGATTTATATTATCAAATTTTTGTGGCTGATCTGTCCGTTTCCGGTGGACCGCAGCGCAAGATACGGCTGTGCCATCAGCCGTCACAGGGCAGAGCTTATAGCTCCCTGTGCAGTATATCTGGCATTACTGCCGCCGATATACTCAGTTGAGTTACAG
>JAILGV010000083.1 GCA_024696355.1 Solobacterium sp. | reverse complement strand
CTGCGGGCTCCGTTTTTTTATGTGCTTTATCTTGTAATAACATCAACCGGAACATTGAAGATCTTTGCGACCTTGAGGATCGTATCAATATGTCTTCCGACTGCCGCAGCCATATGATGTGTCGGTCCTGCCTCGTTCCATTTGTTCATGAATTCTCTTGCGCCGCAGGAGAATCTGGTGCGCATGTTGGTATCACCGAACATGAAGATCGGACCGTCTTCATTGACACCCTCTGCGGCAACAAACTTGAAGTGTCCGTCCCTGTCCTGGGTAATCGCAAGATAGGTAACCGGTCCGGTCGGGGGATAGAACTGCGTCAGATATCCGCCGCCTGTTTTCCCGTGGAATACCGGAACAATTTTCATCGTCGGCTTGTGTGCCTGTGAAATATCCGCATCACCGCTTCCGCTGTGTCCGATAATGCAGATGTCTTCATTGAAATCGATGGAATACATTTCTGAAAGCTGACCTGTTCCTGCAATTGTCTTGAGAATGGACATTGCCATGGCAACCTTGATGTCGCCTTCCACGGCACATGCTGTTCCCTGCTTGATCAGCATTGAGAATGCGGGTATCAGCATGCTGTCGAGTTTGCCGGCAACCCCCCGGGCAAATCCGTCATAATGGGAAGCCACCAGGCCGATCTGCTCGTCTTTGACCCACTGCTCAAAGGCAACGACATATTTTGCCATATCCCATACCTTTTCAATGGTTCCGCCGCCTTCAATTTCAAAGGTATCAAGAATATCCTGCGCCTTGGCACGTATAGCGTCTTCATCGGTGATGTCATCCGCAATCGCCCACATCTTCTCCCAGTCAAACTGCTTGGTATAGACCCACATGCGGTGATAGAGATTCGTTTCATCGATATAGAGGTCCATCATTCCCGGATAAGGACGTCCGATCTGGGCAAGATTTGTATTACGGAATCTTCTTCTGACCTGTGCGGCCCTGCACCACTCTTCGATTTCCTTCTGCACCTGCGGGTCTCCGCCTTCTACAACGCCGGTGATGACTGCAGAACGCTTGCCGGCACGGTTCAGATCGGCGACCATCTCGCCGACGGCACCGCAGGCATACAGTTCACCCAGCCACTTTGCATTATCCGTATGCGCATAATCAGGTGCCTTCAGTTTCTGTACATTGACAAGAACAACCGGAACATCCAGGTCTCTGACTGCCGGCAGCATATTATAGCTTGTCGCGTATGTTAATAACTGCATGATTACCAGATCGACGTCTGCCGCACGGAATTTGTCTCCGGCAGCCTGCGACTGTTCCTTGGTTGTGACGATTCCTCCGTCGATCAGCTCGACAGTGCCGGGAATTGTCTTTTTAAATGCTTCATACTGTGAATTAAACTCAGGCACCAGACCCGGGAACTGGGGAAGGTATGCCCCGAGGGCGATTGAGAACACACCTACTCTCGCTTTGGTTTCCACTAACATGTTCTTCTCTCCTTTACTGTTTTTCATAGAGGAAGGCTTCCGGCAGTGTTACATGGAAGTCCTTCGCAAGGTCACGGAAGTTCTGCGGTGTAATCGTCTGAAGCTTTACCGGAGACATGCTTAATGTCTTTACCAGAATTTCTGCGCTCTTTTCAACGGTATGCATAAGACCGAAGGTCAGGTCAAAGTCCTCACCCGAGGCAAACATGCCGTGATGTGCCCAGATTGCCACATCGTATTTTTTCATGAGTTCACTTGTTGCCACAGCGATATCCCTGCCGCCCGGCACCATCCAGCCGACAACGCCGACACCGGAAGGGAACACAACCGGGCACTCGGTTGCCATCTCCCAGAGCTCTCTTGTAAATACTGCATCTTCCAGGGGAAGGACAAACGTCAGGGCAATGACATTGGTCGTATGGGCATGGTAGATCACACGGTGCTTTCCGCCCGAAGCCAGTTTCTTGACTTCGTGATTCATCAGGTGGCTGGGCAGTTCGCTTGTCGGTCTTCCGCCATTGCATAATCCCCAGAGCACACGGTACTTTTCACCTGTTTCATCGATTTCTATGATGCAGGAGGTATCTTCCGGATCAAGAATCACATTACGGAAGTATTTGCCCGATCCTGTGACCATGAAGTATTCGCCGGCCAGTGAAGGCACGCTTGTTCCGATTTCCTTCCATTCCCCCGGTTCATTGAAGTATTCCTTTACTTCCCCGACTTCCTCCGGTCTGATGCGGTAGGACAGATTTCCTCCGTTGCGTTCATGCCAGCCCTGAAGCCAGCCGTCATTGCACATGCGTACAAATCCCTGTACAAATTTCACATCCATGATACTCATTGCGGTTTTACCTCCTTAATGTCAAAACTTTCCGCGATACATGTTCTTGCCTCTTTCAGAGAGCCGAATTCTCCGGCCGTAATCATCTGCACCATCAGATTTCCGAGTGCGGTTCCTTCTACAGGTCCGGCAAAGACCGGAAGTCCCGTGGCATCGGCAGTCATCTGATTGAGGTACATATCCTGGCTTCCGCCGCCGACAATATGTACGGTGCTGAATTTTTTCCCGCTCAGCTTTTCCAGTGACTGCACAGCTCTGCGGTAATCCTGTGACAGCGAGTTATACAGTGTCTGCATTACCTCTCCTGCTGTCCGGGGCACCCTCTGACCGCTTTCCCTGCAGGCCTGTCTGACTTCCTCAATCATTGAAACCGGTGCCAGGAAGCGATTGTCATCGACGTCCACTTCCGAGGGGAAGCCCTTTGCCTTTTCGGCGGCAGCGATCAGTTCCGGGAATGAAGGCAGCTTTCCCGCTTCATCCTTCAGTTCCCTGCGGACACTCTGAATCATCCAGAGTCCCATGATATTTTTCAGATAACGGAAACGGTACTCATATCCGCCTTCGTTTGTAAAGTTGCATTCCCTGCTTTCCGGTGTGGTAATTGCCTCACTGTTTTCCATGCCCAGCAGAGACCATGTGCCGGAGGAGAGGAATACCGCGTTTTCATCTTTGGCGGGAACTGCCAGATATGCGCTGCCCGTATCATGTGTTGCCGGCAGAACCACCTGTATGTTCATCCCGGTTTCCTTCTGTATTTCTTCCGTAAATCCGCCCAGTATTTCACCGGGTTCACGGACCGGCAGGAAGATCTTTTCCGGGAGGTTCAGTCTTCTGATCAGCGCGTCATCCCAGGTCTTTGTCTTTGCGTTGACAAGTGCGGTCGTGGTTGCGTTTGTATATTCCTGGGCTGTCTTTCCGGTCAGCCGGTAATTCAGATAATCCGGCACCATCAGAAGGCACGCCGCGTTTTCCAGCTGTTCCGGATGTTCCTTTTTCAGGGCCAGCAGCTGATACACTGTATTGAACTTCTGATACTGGATTCCCGTAATCCCGTAATGTTCCGCAAAGGAGAGGATGCCGTTGTTTTCCAGTTCATCCATGATGCCGTCGGTCCGGTCATCGCGGTACGATACTGCATCACTGATTCTCTTTCCTTCGGAATCAAGCAGGACAAAGTCCACAGCCCATGTATCAATGCCCATGGTTGAAGGAATGTACCCCTGCCTTCCGCATTCCCGGATTCCCTCCAGAATATGTTCATACAGTCCGTCAATATCCCAGCAGAGATGACCGTCTCTGTGAACCAGTCTGTTTTCAAACCGGTAGATTTCCTTCAGCTTCAGTTTCCCGTCTTCCAGCCATCCGATCATGTGCCTTCCGGAAGAAGCGCCGATGTCCACCGCCAGATGAAAAGTCGTCATATTCTCCTCCTTTTTTGTTATTTTCTGATATCCGTTCACAGTATATATTGCTGTGTTATACAATACTATTGAGATAAGTATTATGTTTTTTTGAAAAAGTCCACTGGAGATACGGAGGAAGTATGCTGACATATAACCTTGATATTGAACAGGGCAGTCTGTGGCTGCGCGCAACACCGGGCGAACTGGCTCTGGCACAGCCGTTTTACTGCACCGAAGCAGGGATATTCTATGCCCGTGAGCACTTCAGCACTGTCCGTGACTATAAGGACAGCTATCTGCTGTTTTTTACCCTGGAGGGAAAAGGTGTGATCTCACAGGGCGACAGTACCGTCTGCCTTGAACCGGGACAGGCGCTGTTTCTCGACTGCAGGACCCCGCAGTCGTATTACACCGATCCCGAAACAGGAAAATGGACCCATTACTGGATCCATATTGACGGCCCCGGCATCCGGGGAATGCGTTCTGTTTTGTTTCCCGAAGGTAAATTTACGGTATTCAGAACCGGAGGAGACGGTATCCGGGGAGAATTCGATCTGCTTCTGCGCAGTCTGGAGAATACATCAGTCAGTACGATTCTCACCATCAGTCTGTCAATCCACAAAATCCTGACATCACTGATCACTGCCCGGACCGTCGCTGTTTCGCGCAATCAGATGCTGATCGGCAGGGCGGCATCTTATCTCAATGCACATTACGGAGAAACGGTTGACCTTCATACGCTTCTGAACATGACACATATGTCAAAATCCTATTTCATGCGCCTGTTCCGGCAGTACATCGGAACCACGCCCTACAGCTATCAGCTTTCCCTGCGCATTACAAAAGCGAAGGAATATCTTGAATTAACAGACATGACCATACATGAAATCGCAATGAAGACAGGTTTTTCGGATGATCCTTCCTTCAGCACACGGTTTTCCTCCATGGTGGGAATCAGTCC
>JAILGV010000036.1 GCA_024696355.1 Solobacterium sp. | reverse complement strand
ATCTGCCCAAGAGAAAAGACCCGCCCCGAAGGCGGTGGCCCGGCTTCTGCCGGGAGGCAGAAGCTGCCGCTTAAGGGTGGGTCGGGTATTGATCAAGGGCCATGCCCGCAGATCAGGGTACGTAAAAAGGGCCGCCGCTTTTTAGTGCGACAGCCCCCTTTATTCGCATATTTTTATATCTCAAAACAGAGTGCAAGAGGGGGATCCGTTCCTTGTCTTATATCTTAGCCGCCCAGTATTCTTGGAAGCAATTCAGCACTCCATGGAAATGCGAAGGTCAATATCGCCATAACTGTAACTGTCAAAATTACATAGAAAGTATCCGGGAATGCTTCATCTACCTTCATGTTCAGCACCCTGCAGGCTGTAAACAGGTTAACCGACAGAGGCGGTGTCAGGCTTCCTACCATCAGAGCCATCAGCATACCAATGCCATAATGAAGCGGTGACAGACCAATGGAAACCGCAATCGGCAGAATAATCGGAGTTACGAGGATGATAATGCATACGGTCTCCATAAAAGTGCCCAGAAACAGCAGCAGTAAAATGATAAATCCAAGAATCACATAAGGATTTGTAGTGATGCCCATTAGCCAGTTTGCGAACAGCTGAGGCACTTTCTGCGTGGACATAATCCAACCGAAAGGTGTTGCAAAAGAAATAATCAGCATGATGACACCGGTCGTTACAACACTGTCTGCCGCAACCCTGATAAATTCCTTCAGGGTCAGTTCTCTGTAAACAAATACTGCGAGAATAAAGGCATAGAACACAGCCACAACAGCCGCCTCCGTTGCAGTGCAAAGTCCGGAGAAAACTCCGCCGAGAACAGCAATCGGCATCAGAAGGGGAAGAAGTGCATCAATAAAAATCTTGACTCTTTCCTTCGGAGTATATACAGTCTCATCCTTTCCCTCCTTCTGCTGACGTCTTGCAGCAAAGAAACAGTTCAGGATAATCAGGGCAATAATCGTTGCAAGTCCCGGAATAACACCTCCCAGGAACATGTCTCCGATTGAAACACCAGCCGATTGTGCATAGACGACCATGACAATACTCGGGGGAATAATGCATGCCATGGTTCCTCCCGCAGCAATCAGACCTGCAGTCAGCGCCTTCGGATAACCCTCCTCGATCATGGATGGACCTATAATCTTACCGATTGCCGCAGCCGAAGCAACACCGGATCCGGAAACAGCACCGAAAAATCCGCAGGCAGCCATTGCAGTTGCACCCAATCCTCCGGGTATTCGCCGCAATAGCATATTGGCCAGCCGTATCAGTCTGGGTGTGCTCCCATACATCATCAATGAACCAGCAAAAATAAACATTGGCATCGCCAGCATATTAAAGCTCTTTGCACCGCCGACCATACGCTGCAGAATAATACTCATTGTGACTCCGCCGTTTACGGAAATCAGTGCCATGCAGGCAATTCCGATAGAAAAGGCTACCGGAACACCAATTATCAGGCAAACAGCCAGTGATGCAAATAAAACAATTAATCCATTATTCATCGATTCAGTGCCTCCTCTGCCAGACTCTTATCCTTTCCGCGAAGCTTTTCAAAATCAAGATACGCGTGAATGGCATAGAAAATCACCATCAGAATACAGCCTAAAAAGATACCCACATAGTTTACTGTGAGCGGTAAGTGAAGTGCAGGAGTAAACATCTCTGTATTCTTGATCATTCCAATATACGCATACTTAATAATCACAAACAGGAATGCCACACAAATCAAATCGTCCAGAACTTCAAAGAAGCCGTGAAGTTTTTCCGGAAGCAAACGGATGAAGAAATCAATACGTGTATTGCTGTTATTAATCGTTGCCATAGCAGCACCGAAATATGTGATATAAATCATAATGATACTGGCAAGTTCCTCGACCCACGTGAATGAATGATCAAGAAAATTACGGTTCACAACCTGCATGCCTACAATAATCGCAAGAAAACAGATTGTGATACAGCTGAGAAATCTCAGCGCAGTCTTTATCCAATTCAGAATCTTCTCAGCCAATGGAAGTCTCCTTTTTTGAAAAAGCGGCCGCAGTCACGATCCTTAAGTGACTGCGGCCTGAGTGTTCTGTCAATTACTTATTGAAAGATGTTGCAAGGTCGATCCAATCCTGACCGTCCTCAAACTGTGCCGCGAAATCATTCCATACCGGAGTCATCTTCTCCTGGAATGCCGGAGCGTCAACCTCATTGATCTCAATGCCGGAATCCTTCAGAAGCTGGAGATACTTAGCCTCATCGTTCTCTTCCAGATCGATCTTCTTTGCATTTGCTGCCTCTTCAAGAAGAATGGTCTGATAGTCTTCCGGAAGGCTGTTGAACCAGTCAAGATTGCAGACCAGAGGTGCAGCATCATACATATGTCCGGTAAGGGACAGATATTTCTGGACATCCTGAATGGAGGATGTGTAAATGTTTGCAAGCGGGTTCTCCTGACCGTTAATCGTACCGTTCTGAAGTCCTGTATATACATCTGAGAACGGCATGATAACAACTGAAGCATCCAGCGCATCATACATGGCAACTTTCATCTCATTCTCATTTGTACGGAACTTGATTCCCTTTACATCTTCCGGCTCTACGATCGGTTTTGTATTGTTTGTCATATGACGATAGCCGGACTCCCAAATGGAAAGAACCTTATATCCCATAGGCTCGATCAGCTTCTCAGCATACTGCTTGCCGAGCTCACCGTCCCATGCTGCTCTTGCATTGTCAAGGCTTGTAAACAGGAACGGAAGAAGTGCAAAGTTTACTTCCGGATTCAGGCTTGAGAAATTCGCTGCGCCCATCTGCATGCATGCTTCTGTATCGCCGTTACGTACCTGCTCAACAAGGTCTGTCTCACCGCCAAGGGCGGAATCCGGGAAAATCTCGACTGTAATGCCGCCGTTTGTTCTCTTTTCGACAGCTTCCTTGAAGCTCTGAAGAGCAATCGTAGACGGATTCGTAGCAGATACTGCAGAACCGATATTCATTGTGAATTTCTGTTCCGGAGCTGCTGCCTCAGTCTC
>JAILGV010000013.1 GCA_024696355.1 Solobacterium sp. | reverse complement strand
CGCAGACTCCGGGATGAAAGCGCCGCGGTATGCGGACAGGAGGAAACCCACGCAGTCACCGGCGACGAAATCGTTCTGTGCGTACGGGCTGAAGCAGAGGCCCTGAAGAAAATCACGTCTGATATCGAAGAAAACCACCCTCTGGGAAGACTGTTTGACATGGATGTTATTGATACGGACGGCAGGAAGCTGACCAGAAATACGTTCCGCAGATGTCTGATCTGCAGCAGGCAGGCACAGGACTGTGCCCGCAGCAGGCGTCACAGCGTCAGGGAGCTTCAGGATGCTGTCACGGCGCTGCTGGACGGATACTTCTGAATTTCAGCCGAAGAATATGATTTCCCCGCAAAAAAAAGACTGATTTTTGAAAATCAGCCTTTTTCCTTTTCTCTGCGGATGTCTACTGCTCAGACCTTCATTACTTCCGCACTCTTCTTGTCGGCGGCTTCGTCAATCTGGTCGATATACTTGTCTGTCAGCTTCTGGATATCCTTTTCTGCATCTTTCTGATTGTCTTCATCCATTGAAGCATCCTTTTTGATCGTCTGATTTGCATCGCGGCGGATGTTTCTGATCTGGACTTTGGCAGATTCAGCCATTTTTGAGACTTTTTTGGTCATCTCTTTACGTGTTTCACCGGTCAGCTTGGGTACTGCCAGACGGATTACCGTTCCGTCATTCTGCGGGGCAATGCCAAGATCAGCCTTGTTGCAGGCTTTTTCAATATCTTTCAGTGAAGACGGATCATACGGCTTGATAACCAGAATGCGTCCTTCCTCGACTTTGATGCCGGCGATCTGATTGAGCGGTGTCGGTGATCCGTAATAATCTACAGTGACATTCTTCAGCATGCTCGGGTTGGCAGCTCCGGTACGGATCGTGCCTAATTCTTCTTCAAAATACTCGAGTGCCATCATCATTTTTTCTTCTGCAGATTCAACGACGGGATATGTCATATTTCTTTTCCTCCTTCAGTTATTATTCAATTACGGTGCCGATGCACTCACCGTTAACTGCCTTCAAGATATTTCCGGGTTCATTCATATTGAACACCATCAGTTTCATTTTATTGTCCATGCACATGCTTGTCGCTGTGGAATCCATAACCGCAAGGCCTTTGTTCAGCAGATCCATATATGTCAGTCTGTCATATCTGACCGCATTCGGATCCTTCTTCGGATCGGCGCTGTATACACCGTCAACACCGTTCTTTGCCATCAGGATAATATCTGCCTTGATTTCGGAAGCTCTCAGTGCCGCTGTTGTATCTGTGGAGAAATACGGTGAGCCGGTTCCCCCGCCGAATATAACGACTCTTCCTTTTTCAAGGTGTCTGACTGCTCTTCTCTGAATGAACGGTTCAGCGACTTTCGGCATGTCAATGCTTGTCTGAACTCTTGTATCAACACCGATGCTGTCAAGTGAGCTCTGAATTGCCAGAGCATTGATGATCGTTGCCAGCATTCCCATGTAATCTCCCTGAACACGGTCCATTCCGAGATCCGCAACGGTTTTCCCGCGGATGAAGTTTCCTCCTCCCACGACAACCGCAATCTGTGTTCCCTGTGACTGCGCCAGCTTTATTTCTTCTGCCAGATTCTTCAGAACCTCAGGGTCGAAGTTATTTCCGCCTTTTGAAAGAGCTTCTCCGCTGAGTTTCAGCAATACCCGCTTATACATTGTTTCGTTCCTCTCATTTTCTTTGTTTATTATATAACATGAACATCCATGTTTGAGGAGAAACATTCAGAGTGTGCAACATTTGGCTGTCTGTTATGATAATGGCGCAGGAGGAACGAAAATGGAAAAAAGAGGCATTGTTGATATCGGCTCCAACACCGTGGTCCTGATTATTTATGATATTTCGGTGCCGCGCCCGCAGCCGGTTCTGTACCGGTCGGAGGCTGTTCATCTGGTCGGATACATCAGCGGCGGACTTATGAAGCAGGAAGGCATCGACAGAGCATGTGAGGTTCTGCGAAACTACCGGACAATACTCAGGGAAAACGGAACGGACCGTTTTTATGCATTTATCACGGAACCCCACCGCGGCATATCCAACCGCGATGACATGCTCCGGCAGTTTTCTCAATGCGGATTTGATGTTCACCCGCTTTCCGGCAGACAGGAAGCAGAATATGACTTCCTGGGCTCACGGCTGGACGTCAGCGACATCACTTACGGCAATGCTTTTGATATCGGCGGAGGCTCGACGGAACTGATCAGCTTCATTGACGGCAGGATCCACGAGGCTGTGTCATTTCATGCCGGATGCGTCAGACTCGCCGCAATGCCGGTCACCGCAGAAACAGCAGACGGATATATGAAGGAGGCTTTCGAAAGATGGCCCCGCCTTCTTGACACCCCTTCCGACCTGATTGTCGGAATCGGCGGAACAAACAGAGCCTGCGGGCTGATGTGCACAAGGCTGTACGGAACCCGTGAAGTGATGAATGTTTCAGACATTCAGGATATGTTTGACAGACTGACTGCAGGAGAGGAAGAGATTGTAAATATCATGCATGAAGTTGTCAGTCCCGGCCGCTGGAAAGTATTCCTGCCCGGAGTCAACATGCTGCTGGGAATATGCCGCGCTTATCATGCCGACAAGGTCAGAATATCAGAGGGATGTGTCAGAGAAGGCTTTCTGCTGGCACAGGAAAGTATGAACCGGCAGTAATATGCCGCACCCCTGAGAATACATAACAGAAAAAATGAGGGAAGACCGTTTCTGCGGTCTTCCCTCTGTTTTTACAGGAACTTCATTTCAGTCCGGCTGCTGACCGTCGTGTGCCTTCCAGGCACATCCGGTGATCTTCATATCGGTAAAGCGGGCTGTAAAGCTTGAATCCTCAGGACTGCACGCATAAATACCGAAGCGTATTTTTCCGGCCCCTTCCAGCATGTGGCAGATACGCATCTGCGAATAGTTCTCCCCGTCCGATGAACATTCGATGCAGTAATCATCTTCACGTCTGCTGAACCTGTACCACATCACTTTGACATCTGCGGCGATTGCGGTCGTTGCCCAGTCGGAATAACCATGATTGGTTACGACGGAGCCGAGGTGCTGGAAATGCTCGTTTTCATATTCCACGGATGCCTTCAGCCAGTTGCTGCTGTCAAGATACATTACGATCCCGCACTGATCGAACCGGTGATGGCTGTCCGTAAAATCGGTTTTTACAATAAAGGAGAAATACCTGTCTTCTGTCTCCGTCTGCAGAACCGGTGCATTGTCATTGCGGAAATGATAATAAGTACGCTGCCACAGATCCGTATGCGGGTCTGTTGTAATTTCGATCCGGTCCGGCAGGATAATATATTTTCCGGGTTCTCTGGTCCACTTCATATTTTTCAAAATCATATTGTCATCTTCCTTTAATCCAATAATAACAAAAACTCTTCCTGCTTCCGCACGGAAGAGCCAAAATACCGGTCCGGCAGTCTGTCTCACCTGCTCGTTTTGATCAATCTGAAGAATCCCGCAAAATCATTCTTATTAATATTCTGGATTGCCGAAGCACTGATCAGTTCCGCGATCATCCGCGCATCAGCTCTCCGGTAATCATCCATAAAACGGCTGAGCACTCTTTCAACAGCCTGCATAAGTAAATTAATAAAGTCTTCTCTGTGCAGTTCCACAGCTTCCTTGGCGCTTGCTGCATCATAATTAATTTCCCAGTATCTGCGGAATATTTTTCTGAGCCTGACCACCGCATCGTAAATAGCTTCCATTCCTTCGCTGATCGTTGACGCCTTCAAAATACGGGGTTCCACTTTGCCCAGCTGATGTTCCCATTCCTTGATGATGACTGCGGTTACCAGATCATCTTTGTTAGCATAATAATTATAGATTGTTCCTACTGCGATTCCGCAGTCATCAGCGACATTTCTGAGCGATAAATCTTTCTTTTTATTCGAAACCATGCGTGTTTTTGCGGCATCGAGAATGTATTCTCCTGCAAATCTTATGAACTTCGGCATATTACTTCTGTGTTGCTCCTACCTGACAATAATAGCACATCGCCACTTTTTTATCAAACTTTTGCATTTGTTTTTCTGAAATATACCACCGGTTTCCGACGTCACAATAAACGGGAGCTGTTTTACGATAATTCTGACATCTGACCGGGTTCAGGACATCTCCGCCGTTTTGTACCGTGCGTGCGGTACAAAAAAAGAATAAAGATCATTCTTTATTCTCTCCGGTTCTTTCACTGATGATATACCGCGGCCGGTGCTTTGTTTCCATATATGTCTTGCCGACATATTCGCCGATGATTCCGAGGGACAGAAGCTGAATTCCTCCAAGGAAGAGGATAATGCAGACGGTGGATGCCCAGCCGGCTACTGTATGACCGGTCAGTTCCCTGACAACAGCCCATATGATTCCGATAAAGCCGATCACGCTGACAGCCATTCCCGTCTTTGCAATCATGTGGATCGGTTCAATGGACAGGCTTGTAATTCCGTCCACGGCAAGTCCGATCATCTTCTTAAGCGGATAATGGCTCTGCCCGGCAAGCCGTTCGGCTCTTTCATAATACACTGAAGTGCTTTTAAATCCGACAAGCGGGAACATTCCGCGCAGGAAGATATTCACTTCCTTAAAGTCAGCAAAATGCTGAAGCACCCTGCTGCTTACCAGACGGTAGTCGGCATGATTGTACACCGTCTCCACGCCCATTCTGCTCATCAGCTTGTAAAAAAGCTCTGCTGTCGTCCGCTTGAACCATGTATCGGTTTCACGCTTGGAACGGACGCCGTAGACCACCTCGCATCCGTCAAGATATTCATCAACCATCTTTTCCATGGCATTGATGTCATCCTGCCCGTCACAGTCAATCGATATTGTAATATCACAGCTGTCTTTTGCTTCCATAAGTCCTGCAAGAACAGCATTCTGGTGTCCTCTGTTGCGGCTCTGGCTGATGCCTGAATAGTGTCTGTCTTCCTGCGACAGTTTTTTGATCAGATTCCATGTTTCATCCCGGGAACCGTCATTGACAAACAGAATCCGCGAATCATCACTGATTTTTCCCCTGGCAATCATGCCGTTCAGGGTTTCCAGAAACATCGGTGCTGTCACAGGCAAAACTTCCTGCTCGTTGTAACAGGGAATCACCACCCACAATACCGGTCTAACTTCCATACTTTTCCAAGCCTTTCGTATTTCATTATTATACACCAGTGCATTTATATTGTGTCGAACTGAATGGCGGTCCCTAAAGCCCTTACGTATTCAGACATACAGTATCAGAACCAGAAATGCCGCAGCTATGCACGGTCCGAACGGAATCTTCTTTTTCCCCGATGCCAGAACATAAACAACTCCCAGCAGCCCTGATACAGCAATCAGTGTCATCACCTGCTGAAACGTCAGATACAGGCCGCAGACAAAATACAGCTTGATGTCCCCGAAACCGATGCCACTCTGTTTTCTGAACACATAAAAAAGCATTGCCGCAGCACTTACATACAGTGCGGCAGCTGCGGCCGGAATAACCCTTGCTGCAGTCTGTGTACAGTCCCGCTGCTCAAAAACGAAAAAGATCATAATCTGCAGAACGAGGCAGACGTCCGGGATCTCCATCGTGTACATGTCATAAAATGCCGCATACACCAGCACGCTCATCAGAAGCACTCTCCCGGCAAGAACGGCAGTCAGACCGGAATGGCGGTACAATGCAGCACAGTACAGACCGCAGGCAATTTCCGAAACAGGATGGACAGTGCTGATGCGGCTGCCGCAGCTGCGGCATCTTCCCCTCAGAATAAGATAGGAAAAAACCGGAATCAGATCATACCATGCCAGTACATGACCGCATTCTGCACATCTGCTTCTCATTCTGAAACAGCTGTGTGATATCTGAAAAGCCATACACTCAATGAAGCTTGCCAGGCAGGAGCCGGACATAAAGAAGATAAAATGAAGCAGGATTTCCATAATTCCTCCTGCTTCATACATAGACATGATTCAGCTGTTCTCCTTAATTTCAAAATAAAAGCCCTGCTTCGGACAGTGCCATGCAGCAACACTGTCCTGTCAGCAGGACTCAATATCATTCTGATTAAGAAACGATTACTTAACCATTGCAGCTACTTCAGCTGCGAAATCGGAAACCTTCTTTTCGATGCCTTCGCCGACCTTGTACTTGACGAACTTGACTACTTCAGCACCGTTTTCCTTCAGATACTGACCGCACTTCTTATCCTGTTCAAGGAAGAAGATCTGGTCAACAAGGCACATTTCCTGGAGTGACTTGGAAACACGTCCTTCAATGATGCCTGCTCTGACCTTTTCGGGCTTGCTGGCAAGAGACTCGTCATTCTTGACCATTTCTGTCTGAATCTGACGCTCATGCTCTACGATTTCAGCAGGCATATCCTTGCGTGAAACGTAGGAAGGAGCCATGGAGGCAACCTGCATAGCCATGTTCTTGGCAACCTGAGCATCGCCGCCCTTTACAACTGCGATCGCTGTAATGGCACCGCCGTTGTGTGTATATGAGCCGAAGAATTCATCATCGTTCTTTTCAACGATTTCGAATCTTCTCAGAACAATCTTTTCACCGATTGTAGCGACTGCATTGATAACTGCATCGTTCAGTGTGCCTTCTCCTGTAGGCAGTGCAAGAGCTTCTTCAAGAGTCTTAGCATTGCTGTTCAGAATTGTATTGACTGTTGTGTCGAGAAGTTCAAGGAACTTTTCGTTCTTGGCAACAAAGTCGGTTTCGGAGTTGAGTTCAACAACTGCAGCTCTGTTGCCGCATACAGCGATCTTTGACAGACCTTCAGCTGCTGTACGGCCTTCCTTCTTTGCGCTCTTGGCAATGCCGTTTTCACGGAGCCAGTCGATTGATCTCTGAATATCACCGTCGCATGCTACAAGAGCCTTCTTGCAGTCCATCATGCCGGCGCCTGTCATTTCACGAAGTTCTTTAACCTGTGCTGCTGTGATTGCCATTAGTTTGCTTCCTCCTTCGGTGCTTCTGTTGTTTCTGCAGGTGCTGCTTCTGCTTTGTTGGCTGCACCGTTTCTTGCGCTTAACGGTGTACGGCTGCTGTCTCTGCGGAATACACGTCTTTCACCGCTGTTGTTGCCGCGGTCGAAACGTCTGTTCTGCATCTGAGCACGGCGCTCTTCGTAGCGCTGTCTCTTTCTCTTCTCATATTCAGCTGCCTGCTGCTCAACGTTGATCATAACATCCTTCATTGTGATGTCTGCAGCTGTCTCGTCTTCCTGGTGTGCGAATTCGAGGACGCCGCCCTTTGCTTCAACGATTGCATCAGCGATAACGCCGACCATCAGTGTGATGGAACGTACTGCATCATCGTTTGCAGGAATCGGATAATCAACTGTATTCGGGTCAGCATTGGTGTCGATCAGGGCAAATACGGGAATGCCGAGCTTCTTTGCTTCAGCAACTGCGTTGTGCTCTTCAATCGGGTCAACAACAAATACTGCATCCGGCAGCTTCTTCATTTCCTTGATTCCGCCGAGGAAGTTGTCCAGTCTTTCCTTCTTCTTCAGGAGAACGGACTGCTCTTTCTTTGTGTAAACGTTGATTGTTCCGCTTGTTTCCATCTCTTCGATGTCAACCAGCTTCTTGATGGACTTCTGAATTGTTCTGAAGTTTGTCAGAGTTCCGCCGAGCCATCTCTGGTTTACATAGAAGCTTCCGGAACGGAGTGCTTCAGCAAGAACGGGAGCCTGAGCCTGCTTTTTTGTACCGACAAACAGTACTTTTCCGCCGTTTTCGGTGATTTCCTTCAGCTTTGCATATGCTGCATCAAGCTGGTCCTGTGTCTTGGCAAGATCGATAATGTAGATGCCGTTTTTGGATGTGTAGATGTAGGGACGGAACTTAGGATTCCATTTGCGCGTCTGGTGTCCGAAATGAACGCCGTTTTCGAGCATTTTCCTCATGGATACAACAGTCATAATTTTTTCATTAACCTCGCTTTCCGTTGTTTTCCGCCACAGCTTCGAACATCATCAACATACGTCAGCCTGTATCAGGCCGCACCGTATGCACGGGATGACGGATCCACTGTGTGAGTAGTACACTTCCGTACAGTTTAAAACTGCACATAAAAAGAAGTGCCGACACTTAGAATACCACAGCCGGCACTTAATGAAAAGTATTTTCAGCAATAAATTCGCGCAAATTACCGCTTTATGCAACGAGCTTCGTCAGATCCGCAGCCCATTTGTTTGTCTTTACGCGCTTCATTCCGAAGAAGAGGCGGACAAGCTGTTCCAGCTGGGCAATCAGAAGAACAAGCGTCAGGGAACTGATGCGGAAAACAAAGACACTGATGAAAGCCGCCGGCAGTCCGACAAGCCATTCGATGCCGCTGTCGAGGAACTGTATGATCCCGGCATCTCCCCCTGCCCTGAGGATGCAGAAAATCAGGAAGTTGTACAGACGCATGGATGCCTTGACCGCAAAAACATAAACGATTGACACGGCAAGCGACTCAGCTGCCGGGTCTGCCAGTCCGAACAGCATTACCAGCGGCTTTGCAAGAATCACCAGCACGCTGACCAGCAGAACGGACAGCGCAAATGCCAGCCCCATATGCCAGCGGCATTCCAGTCTGGCCCGCATGATCTTTCCCTGGCCGAGAATTCTTCCCAGAAGTATCTGCACAGCCGAACCGTAGCCGTAGATCAGAAATGTCGCAAAATTGAAGATGTGCAGACCGACATAGTACGCATCCATCTGTTCACGGCCGAGCTGGCCGAATGCTTTTACAAACAGCGTCTGTCCGATGCCGAATGTGGACTCGTTGATGATCAGCGGAAGAATTCTGGCAAAAATCGGCCTGATAAACGACTGATCAAGTGCAAACATTTCACTGAATGAACCTGCAAACGGCTGATGCGTGCGGTAGGCATGCGTGATCAGAACGGATACCGAAAACAGCTGGGCAAGAACCGTGCCGAGGGCCGCACCGCGCACGCCCATTTCAGGAAACGGTCCGATGCCGAAAATCAGAAGCAGATTCAGAAGCACATTCAGAAGAGAACTCGCCGTAGATACCTTCAGCGCCACCGCCGGTTTTCCGGTGCTCCTGTACATGTTGGAAAAGCAGAAACCGACTGAACCGAGCAGAAGCGAAAAGCGCGAGATCGACAGGTACTGAAGACCGTGCCGCACGACGGTGTCATCGTTCAGATAAAAGCGCAGGACAGTTTCGCCGAAAAAACTCGCAAGCGTAAACCAGAACAGTCCGTTGATCAGCACGAGAACCAGGCACAGTCCCGTACAGCGCTTCAGATTGCGCTCATCCCCCGCCCCGGAAAACTGAGATGCGAACATGCCTATGCCGCCGACGCACCCGTATGAAACCATTGAATGAAGCGTATCAATCTGAGCCGCGGTTCCCACAGCTGACACCATGCCGATCCATGACACCATCAGGGTGTCAACCATGGACATGCATGACATCAGAAGATTCTGCACGGCCAGCGGCGCTGCGATTGAAACGGTTCTTTTGTAGAATTCACTGTCACCGATATAGTCTCTGATATTCATACCGAAAATTTTACCATGAACCTGCAGAAAAAAAGAAGACTGTGCTATTTAGCCTTCTTTGCATACGGATGTGCCTGATCCACAACCTTTTTCAGCCTGTCCGCCGTGACATGCGTATAGATCTGCGTCGTACTGAGATTCTCATGGCCGAGAAGCTCCTGAACGATTCTGAGATCCGCTCCGTTGTCAAGCATGTGCGTGGCAAACGAATGACGGATCATGTGCGGGTGAACATGGACGGAAAGACCTGCCTTTTCCCCGCTCCGCTCGCAGATCAGCTGAATCGAGCGTGAGGAAATCGGATGCCCGTGCTGATTGACAAACAGAATATCGTGGTCCTGCTTAATAAACTCGGGCCTCGCTTCATTCAGATAGTAATCAATCAGCTGCCCGCATCTTTTATAGAACGGAACAAGCCGCTCCTTGCTTTCCTTGCCGAGCACCGTCAGATAACGGTCCTTCAGATTGATGTCGGATATCTTCAGGCCTGCACACTCTGATACACGAAGCCCGCAGGCATACATTGTTTCAAGAATGCATCTGTCCCTGACCTGTACGGCATCAGACAGATCAAAGCTGTTCAGCATCGTCTCCATCTGATCGAACGTCAGAAACTCCGGAAGCTTTCTCCGGTCGCTGACTCCCCTGAATGCCCGCACAGGATTGTTTTCAATCCCCTCGTATCTGTTCAGATACCGGTAAAATGAGCGGAGGGATGAAAGGTTCCGGGAATAACTGGCATTGGAAAGCGCCCGGCCGCCGATCTCTCCGCTGCGCAGCTTTGTAATATAGTCACTCATCACTTCCCTGCTGACATCCTCAAAAGAACGGATGCCGCATTCATCAAGATAAGTGATGAACCGTTCCGCATCCCTGCGGTATGCATCTTCCGTATCATCCGATCCCGTGCGGCTCAGTCTGATATGGTCGAGAAAGCGAAGCACATACGGCTCAAAGTTCATGAGATTTCACCTTTTCTTCAATAATCGGCAGTGACTGCAGGCTGTAGGCAGCCTTGCGCTCCTTTTTCTTTACCGCCGTATTCAGATGCATAATCCCGAAATTTGCATTCATCGGCTGAAAGTGCTCCGGATCAGCATGCGTAATATAATGTGCCATTGCCCCGAGCATCGTATCCGGTCCCAGCTGCGCCGGCGCTTCACCTCTGAGCACGTGTGCCAGATTGATTCCGGCAAGCATTCCCGAAGCCGCAGATTCCACATATCCTTCCACGCCCGTCATCTGTCCGGCAAAGAACAGATCGTCGCGGTCCCTGTACTGGTAAGTTTCCCTCAGGCAGCGCGGGGAATTGATGTAGGTATTTCTGTGCATAACGCCGTAGCGGACAATCTCGCAGTTCTCCAGCCCCGGTATCATCCTCAGGATGCGCCGCTGTTCGGGCCATGTCAGATGGGTCTGAAAACCGACGATATTGTACAGTGAAGCCTCGGCATTGTCCTGCCTCAGCTGAACGACGGCATACGGTCTGACTCCGTTATGCTCGAGACCGACGGGCTTCATGGGGCCGAACAGAAGTGTATCCCTTCCCCGTTTTGCCATGATCTCAAAGGGCATGCACCCTTCAAAGTATATTTCCTTCTCAAAGGAACGGATCGGCACGGTTTCGGCGTTGATAACCGCCTGATAGAACAATTCAAATTCCTCACGCGTCATAGGACAGTTGACATAGTCAGCCTCGCCCTTGTCATAGCGTGATTTTTTATACGCCTTCGTAAAATCAATTGATTCAGCCGTAACGATCGGAGCTTCGGCATCATAGAAATAGCAGTACTGATCCTGCAGAAGATCACGCACCGCCTTCATAACCGCATCGGATGACAGCGGTCCGGTCGCAATGATGCACGGCTCATCCGGAATATGATCCAGTTCCTCTTCCCTGACTTCAATATTCGGGTGACTGCGCACGGCGGCATCCACAGCCCCGGAAAATCTCTCACGGTCAACAGCCAGCGCTGATCCTGCGGGAATCCTGTTTTCATCCGCCTTGGCCATAATCAAAGAGCCGACAGTGCGCATTTCCTGCTTCAGCAGTCCGACGGCATTGGTCAGGGCATCTGAACGCAGGGAATTGGAACACACCAGTTCGGCGAAAGTATCTGCCGAATGAGCCGGTGTTTTTTTCACCGGCTTCATTTCGATCAGTGTTACATGTATGCCGCGCTGAGCAAGCTGCCAGGCTGCTTCACAGCCTGCAAGCCCGGCTCCCGCCACAATTGCTTTGAGCATTCTTCTCAGCCTTTCTTTTCAGCTTTTTTTGCGGTTGTCTTTCCGGCAGCTTTACGCGTTGTTTTCTTCGCAGTCTTTCCGGAGCTTTCGCGCGTCTTTTTGGAAACCAGACGCTCACCGGTCAGGCTTTCCATATAGGTGCACTTCGGGTAATCCGAACAGCCGAGGAATTCCCCGTATCTGCTCTTTCTCTTGAGAAGCTCATGACCGCATTCGGGACACATTTTTCCCGTAGGCTCGGCAGGTGCCTTTTTCCTGACATTGATCTGCCTTGTATAGCGGCATGTCGGATAATTGGAGCATGAAATAAATCTGCCGTACCTGCCCACGCGGTAAACAAGTTCTCCGCCGCATTCGGGGCACTGTTCCCCGACCGGTTCCGGCTTTACCTTTTCCATTTCGGAATATGCCTTTTCAAGAAGCGGCGTGAATCTTCTCCAGAAATCCTCAAGCGTCTCGATTTCGTCTGCTGACCCGTCCGCTATCTCATCCAGCTTCTTTTCCATGGTTGCCGTGTATTTCACGTTGATGATCGACTCAAAGAACTCATCCAGTTTCTCCACGGTCAGTTCACCCTGGTCAGTCGGAATAAAGACTTTTGTCTTCCCTTTTCCGTTCGGCTTTTCAAGTTTGACATAGCCTCTTGCCTGAATCGTATCAATGATCATTGCATACGTGGAGGGACGGCCGATGCCTTCGTCCTCCATTTCCTTGATCAGCTTCGCTTCCGTATATCGTGCGGGAGGTTCCGTAAAGTGCTGGTTGGGCTTTACTTCTTTTGCTTCAATCATTTCATTCTCGGAAAGCTCCGGCAGCACCGTATCCTTGTTGGCATAGTATTCTCCGTATACCTTCAGCCAGCCGTCAAAGGAAAGCGTGCTTCCGTTTGCGTTGAAGTCGCAGCCGTTCTGTGAAAGAACAACAGCCACACTGGAGAATTCAGCAGCTGACATCTGTGATGCCAGAGCCCTTGCATAAATCAGCTTGTAGAGCCTGTACTGCTCCGGCGTCAGATAAGGCTTGATTTTTTCCGGCTCATTGGCCAGGCTTGTGGGACGGATCGCCTCGTGTGCATCCTGGGCATTATCGTCCTTTTTGGCCTTGTAATGACCCTGGTATCTGCTTCCGTATTCACCTGCGATCAGATCAGCTGCGGCGGTCATAAACACATCGGAAAGACGTGTGCTGTCCGTACGCATATATGTAATCAGACCTTCCTGACCGTTTCCGATATCGATTCCTTCATAAAGCTTCTGGGCAATGGACATGGTCCGCTTGGCAGACATTCCCAGCTTGGTTGAAGCTTCCTGCTGCAGTGTGGAAGTTATGAACGGATTGAAAGGATTCGTCTTTTTGGTCGACTTTTTGATGGAGGAGACAGTAAACGGACCGCTGCACAGCTGCAGAATGCGCTGCGCCTCTTCTTCGGTATGCAGTTCCGCTTTTTCACCGTTGATCTTTGACAATGACGCATTGAAAGACTTTCCGTCCTTTTTAAATACTGCATCAACCGTCCAGTATTCATCAGGCACAAACGCCCTGATCGCCCGTTCACGCTCAACGATCAGCTTCAAAGCCACTGACTGTACGCGGCCGGCTGATTTTGACTTGATTTTATTCTTGAGAAGCGTGGAGAGCTTGAATCCGATAATACGGTCCAGGATTCTTCTTGTCTCCTGAGAATGCACAAGATCCATATCGATTTTTCTCGGCTTTGAGAAAGCTTCCTGCACCGCATTGCGTGTAATTTCATTGAATGTCACACGGTCGACGGCATCCTCATCCAGATTCAGCACCTGGGCCAGATGCCAGCTGATTGCCTCGCCTTCACGGTCAGGGTCGGTTGCCAGAAATACCTGGCCGCTCTTTTCAGCCAGTGACTGCAGTTCCTTCACCGTTTCCCCTTTATCCTTGGAAACAACATAAACCGGGGCAAAGTGATTTTCCACATCCACACCCAGTCCGCCTTTTCCGCGGGTGGCGAGATCCCTGATATGTCCCTTGGACGAAACCACATGGTATCCTTCGCCAAGATATTTCTGAATCGTCTTTGACTTGCTGGGCGATTCTACGATTACAAGATCCTTCATTCATTACCTCCGTTTCCCAACGGTGTCCGGGAAACATTTCTTAGAATATCCAAATTTGGCTGACTTGACAAGCTTTGCTGCACAGATACCGTTCTGCAGCGTCCGATCTGTTCCAGATCATGCCTGTCGCGTATCATGACCGCACCCTGCGAAATCAGCAGATTGCATCCGCTGCCGCACGGATCATCCATCCGGTACGGGAAACAGTAAACCTCTCTGCTCAGGGCCAGCGCTTCATTAACCGTCAGCATTGTACCGCTTTTTTCCCCCGCCTGCACAACAACCGTGCACTGCCCCAGTGCCGCGATGATTCTGTTGCGCCAGGGAAAATGCTTTCTCTGCACTTCCGTATCATGCGGGTATTCACTCAGAATCAGATGTTCCTTTTCCATTTCCCTGTACAGCATGGCATTCTCTTCAGGATACCTGAAATCATGCCCCGAGCCTATGACGCCGATCGTTTTCCCGCATGAAAGCACACTTCGGTGAACAAGTCCGTCAATCCCCCTCGCCAGTCCGGAAACAACCGTATAGCGGCGCGCCAGAATTCCGGCGGAAAGAACCGCCATCCTTCTGCCGTAGTCACAGGGTCTGCGGGATCCGACAATCGATACTGCCGGATTTTTCAGCAGTGCGGGATTCCCCCTGTAAAACAGAACCCAGGGCGGAAAACGCAGCTGTCTGAGTGAATCAGGATACACACTGTCGTAAATCGTTATATACGGTTCCTTTACACTTGTCCCGCATACCGCTTCATGATTTTTCAGCGCCAGGGCTGTCAGTGACCAGTCACCGCCGCACCGGCAGGCATATTCTGCCAGAATCTCTCTTTTTTCCATATGTTTCCTCCGCAGTACATATAGAAAGAAAACTGCCCGCCTCCCGCAAAAAAATACGGATCACTCCGTATCATCTGCGAACAGGTCCAGACTCTGCTGTTTTACTGAAACAGGTCCGAAGCTTCTGCGGTGAATCGGCGTGATGCCGTATCTGTCAATTGCCTCAAGATGCGCCTTTGTCGGATATCCCTTATGCCTGGCAAACCCGTATTCCGGATACATCCTGTCATATTCCTCCATGATCCGGTCTCTGGTCACCTTGGCCAGAATGGAGCCTGCCGCGATGCTCACGGACTTCTGATCCCCCTTAATCAGGGAAATACATTCTCTGTCAAGGCTCAGCGGCATCGCATCCGTCAGCACGATATCACTTTGCAGATCTTCCGCGATCCGGCGCATTGCCTCCTTATCGGCGCGGTAGATATTCAGCCTGTCAATCTCTTCGGGAGAAACAACGATAATCTCGAATGCGAGCGCATCCTCCATAATCTGATCATACAGAAAATCCCTTTTCTTTTCAGAGATTGCCTTTGAATCATAAATATCCGGATTTTCATATCCGGGCTCAAAAATCACGCCTGCCGTACATAACGGTCCTGCCAGAGGGCCCCTGCCCGCTTCATCGATACCGAGAACGAGCTGCCCTTTCGCCCAGCAGGCATGCTCATACTCATTCGGGCACACCTTAATTTTCTTCATCCGCAGCCTCCAGCGTCAGTCTGCCGAGCTTTCCCCTGCGCAGTTCATGCAGAAAAGCAATCGCAGCCCTTTCCGTATCCGGTTCATTTCCTTCTTTCAGCAGATGTCTGGTTTCGGCAATCTTCTCCAGCATCACATCGGTGCGGACCGCTTCATCTGTCTGATACTCCTTTTCCAGAACACCGGGATATAGATCCCTGACGGTGTGGATCGTATCCATGGCAATATCCTTCAGATTCAGAATATCCTCGTTAACTGCACCGGTAGCCGCCAGAAGTGAACCTGTTTTCGGGTCATCAAACTTCGGCCACAGCACACCCGGCGTATCCAGTATTTCAAGAGAAGGGTCCGCCTTAATCCAGGTCAGGCTTCTCGTCACTCCGGGCTTGTCGGCTGTTCTGGCGCTGTTTTTTCCGGCAATCCGGTTGATCAGCGTTGATTTGCCGCAGTTGGGAATGCCGCACGCCATCGCCCGCATCGGTCTTGGCCGGATTCCCCTGCGGATCATGCGCTGACGCTTTGCCTCCGTAAGAGCACGGCAGGAAGCGATAATCCTGCTTCTGCATGTTTTGTCATTCATCAGGTCAAGTGCCAGGCAGTCCCTGTTTTCACCCCTGAGTCTGGCAGTCCATTTTTCCGTTGCCGCAGGATCGGCAAGATCAGTCTTGGAAAGTATGATCAGTCTGGGCTTTCCGGCTGCCATCTCATCAAGAATCGGATTTCTGCTGGCCATCGGGATCCTTGCGTCTCTCAGCTCGATAATCATATCCACTGCTTTAAGATGATCGGCCATGTCCCTGCGGGCTTTTTCCATGTGCCCCGGATACCACTGTACTGTCACCATGATTTCACCCCCGCCTGATCAAAAGGCCATATGATCAGAGCGCCTTTGGCAAAGATCTGATCTTTATAGAACGGACCGTAATAACGGCTGTCCCTGCTGTTGGGACGATTGTCCCCGAGGCAGTAATACTGTCCTTCCCCCAGTTCGAAGGCAGAAACATCCTGCATGAACACCCCGCTGTATGATTCTTTATACGCACTGTCAAAGAACGGTTCTTCCGTCAGTTCACCGTTAATGAAAAGCCTGCCGTCCCTGTACTCAACAGTATCCCCGGGCATTCCGATCACCCGCTTAACGAGATATTCTTTCTTGTCCGACAGATAAATGATCGCAATATCAAAACGCTTCAGTCCGGATACCCGGTAGCCGATCACATTTGCCAGTCCCAGCGAACCGTCCTTCAGGGTCGGAAACATGGAACTTCCGTCAACTCTGATCGGACGTATGACAAAATCGGCAAGGACAAAAACAACTGTCATTGAAATCAGCAGTGTTTTGATAAAATCCCAGATATCGCTCCAGATACTCTCTCCGGTTATATTTTTTTCGCTCATTTCTGTATTATAAACCATATTTCCTTCAGCCGGCGTCCGAATCATCGATCATCTTACGAAGGAGTGCCTCCCTGTCATTCACGAACAGCTTTGTGATGCGGTAGCTGTCAGTTTCCTCATACAGGACAGGATGCACCGATCCGCCGTCAAAGCTCAGTATTTCGGCATTTCCTGCTCCGAGCAGAATCGGTGAATGCGTGGCAATAATAAACTGCGAACCCTCCTTCACAAGTGCATCAATCTCTATCATCAGTGTCAGCTGTCTCTGTACGGACAGTGCCGCTTCCGGCTCGTCGAGAAGATAGATTCCCTGCGGGCCGAACTGCCTGCCCACAAGATCCAGAAAACTTTCCCCGTGTGATTTCTCATGATATTTATGTGAAGGCACGCCGCCTGCTTTTGCGTATTCCTCTTCTATGGTTGCGACATTATAAAAGCTTTCAGCTCTCAGATAATATCCCCATGCCGGTCTGCGCGGGCTTCTGATCAGTCTGACTGCCTGATACAGTTCGGAATGACTGTCATATGTGGAAAATCTGTAATTTCTGGTGCCCCCTTCCGGATTGAATCCGTACGCAGCGGCCACCGCCTCCAGAAGCGTTGACTTTCCGCTTCCGTTTTCACCGGCAAAAAACGTGACCGGCCTGCGGAAAACCAGTTCATCGATATTTCTGACTGCTTCAATTTTCTGCAGATAACTGTCCTCACTGATTTTCTGCCAGTCAATCTGCACTGCCCTGATAAACAGACTGTCCATACATCCATCATAGCAAAAAGAAAAGAGAAGGACGAATCCTTCTCCTGCTTACAGCTTTATCTGTCTTCCTTGATACGTGCGTTCTTAGCGGACAGACCCTTAAGGTATGTGAGCTTGGCTCTTCTGACCTTACCTCTGCGGGCTACTTCGATATGATCGATGATCGGGCTGTTCTTCGGGAATGTTCTCTGAACACCGACACCGTTGGAAATCTTACGGACAGTGAATGTCTCGCCGATTCCGCCGTTCTTCATAGCGACTACAACGCCTTCGAACATCTGGATACGTGACTTGTTTCCTTCACGGATTCTTACGAATACCTTGAGTGTGTCACCGGGCTTGAATGACGGGATGTCATTGCGAAGCTGTGAGCGGGTAATTTCATCTACTAAATTCATCTTCTTTTCTCCTTCTGTTACCGATTGATCAGCAGCTCATAGTCCAGAACCGGCCAGCGGAGCAGTGATGCGCATTTAACTGCGCCTGTATATGATACCACTTGCAGAAGGTGCCCGCAACAGGAAATTTCGTTTATTTCATGCGGATTTTCATCCGTCATCGGAAAACCCGCTTCAGCATGTTCCCCAGCGGAAAAACTTTATGCATTATCGTATCTTCTGTTGACCGCCATACCGTTTTCAGTTTCCGTCACAACCGCGAAATCAAACAGGTCATGAAGGACACACATATGAAAATCATCCTCCGGAAACACATCCTGCTGCGCCGGATCAAAGAATTTTTTTCCCTCGGCAAAGCGGAGTTCATATGCCCTCTGTCCGATATCCTCCATCCGCTGTCCCTCCAGCAGTGATCTGATATATTCGGCACAGAGAGTGTCTTCCTCCGTTTCTCTTTTTCCTTCCCATCCCATGCACACAAGCGAAACCTTTTCGGGCCGGCAGCGCCTGATATATTCGGCAGTGCCTGCGGCATTTACCAGAGATCCTGTCAGAATCCGGTCAGCCCGGGATGCACCGGCTATTCCCTGCGTACCGGCTGAAGTAGTATGTACAATCGTTTTCCCGGTAAAATCCAGATCACGCACCGCAGAAGGAGAATTGCCGAAATCAAAACCGTCACAGATTCTTCCGTGCCGTTCCCCGAACAGGAGCCAGTCGGGATTTTCCTTCTTCAGTCTGCGGGCCGTCTGAAGATCACCGACCGGAAAGATCCGGGCTGCGCCTTTGGAAAACAGATAGGCTTCCAGTGTAAAAGCCCGGAACACATCAATAATGACTGTCATCCCCTCCGCTTTTTCCGCACCTTCCAGAAGCTGCAGGATTTCAACTTTCATGTACCGTCCTCTTCACTTTCCTCATTGCCTTGCTCACACGGTGGTTGGCAACTGCCTGGCTGATAATCACAACGCATACCCCGATCAGTCCGAACAAAAACCAGCCGAGTACATCAAGGCCGTCAGCGAAATAAGTCGTTCCTTTCTGAATAGCCCATCCGTCCAGCACAAACTGTATCAGTATCAGTATGACACCCGTGATATTCAGCATCATGATCCCCCTGTTTCAGACAGCAACCATTATACTGCTTTTCCCGGAACCGCAATATTGTTATAATCAGTTTTCGGAAAGGGAAACTGACATGAGCAGGAAAGAAAATATACTTCAGTTTATCAAATATTCATTCATTGCCGCCTCCGCGGGAATCATACAGGCACTGTCCTTCACTCTGATGGAGGAAATATTCCGCATGCCGTACTGGATCAGCTATCTTACCGCACTGGTGCTGAGCGTCCTGTGGAACTTTACCTTCAACAGAAAATACACATTCAAGGCAACCAATGACGTCGGCCATGCCATGATGCTTGTTTTTCTGTTCTATCTTGTATTTACGCCCCTGTCCACCTGGTGGGGACATCTGCTGGACGGCATCGGTGTAAACAATTACGTCATTCTTGCCGGGACCATGATCATCAATCTGATTACCGAGTTCCTTTATCAGAAATACATCGTATTCAAAAAATAGAAAAGACAGAAGTCAGCAGCGTCTCAGGACGCTGTTTTCTGACTCCTGTCCTGCCTGTATCAGTCAGCGGTCACCAGACCATAGACCATCGGTTCAACTTCATCGGGTTCCGGGGTAATGCGGATTGCCCTGCGCAGAAGTCCGGCCGCTTCATCCACACGTTTTTCATCATTGATATAGAGTGTGCACAGAGGATCGCCTTTTCTGACCCGGTATCCGCAGCGCACTTTCATGACCAGTCCGACTGCCGGATCAACACTGTCCTCTTTTTTTGCCCTGCCTGCGCCGAGCATCTGCGCTGCAGTGCCGATCTCCTCGGCATTCATATGGGAAACAAAGCCGCTCTGATCCGCTGTGACATCCATCGTCCGTCTGACAGCCGTCAGCTTTTTCATGCCTTCTTCCGTCACGAATGAAGCGTCACCGCCGAGCAGTTCAAACATTTTCTGCAGCTTCCCGAGACCGCTTCCGTCATCAATGTGCGCCTTCAGCATCTTTTCCGCTTCGTCATCATCAGCGGCCAGGCCTGCCATCTGAAGCATCTGTGATCCCAGAAGCATGCACACCATGTAAAGCGGATCATCCTCCGGAATTTTCCCGCTGAGAAGTTCAACCGCCTCCTGTACTTCCAGAGCGTTTCCGACCGACATTCCTAGCGGCTGGTTCATATCCGTCACCACCGCACGCACCTGTCTGCCGGCAAGTCTGCCGATGCGGCACATAAGCTTTGCAAGTTCAAACGCTTCTTCTTTTGTACGCATAAAGGCACCCGTGCCCGTTTTGACATCCAGAACGATCGCGTCTGCACCGCTGGCAAGCTTCTTTGACATGATTGAGGAAGCGATCAGCGGAATGGAGCGCACTGTCGCGGTGACATCACGCAGTGCATACATTTTTTTATCCGCCGGAACCAGATTGCCGGTCTGACCGACCACGGCAACACCGTTTTCCCTGACAATTTCCTTGAATCTCTCAAGCGGCTGCTCAATGCATGTGCCCGGAACAGACTCAAGTTTGTCCAGCGTTCCGCCCGTATGTCCCAGACCCCTGCCGCTCATTTTGGCAACCGTACCGCCGCAGGCTGCGACAAGCGGAGCGATTACAAGTGTCGTAGTATCGCCGACGCCGCCGGTGCTGTGCTTGTCAACCTTGACGCCTGGCAGATCAGAAAGATCCACCACATCTCCGCTGTTCATCATGGCCATTGTCAGGGCCGTGGCTTCCTCTGCATCCATTCCTCTCTGCAGAACCGCCATCATCATTGCCGACATCTGATAGTCGGGAATCTCCCCGCTGACATAGCCGCTTATCATTTCCTGTATTTCTTCGCCGGAGAGCTTTCCGCCGTCCGCTTTCTTTTCAATCGTATCAACAAAACGCATAAATCAGAGTACCTCACAGGCAGAAACCGAAAACATGATCCCTCATAACCGATGTAATGATCAACAGCCGCTGCATTCTTTCTACCCGTTAATTATCGCACGCTCAGCATAATTTTCAAGTTCTGCCACGGCCGCATGCTTAACGGCTTTCCTCCTTCAGGGAGTCCTTCAGGGCAGTTCTTACGGCGTGTGCAGCGAGCCTGTAGTACCACATTCTTGCTTCATACTCAGGCATATCAAGCTTGTAGGCGGCCGTTTCGGGGCTGTTCTTCTGAACAAAGCATTCTCTGAGTATTTCCTTCTGCCTGTCATTCAGTGAATGAATATCACGCAGTTCCCTGTCAGCCAGAAGTCTCTGACGGTTCATTTCATCCGCATTGAAATGAATCCGGGTCCTGCTTCTTCCCGGCAGTGTCACAGCCTGCCTCCGAATGCACTGTTCAGTACATCGTAGCAGTGTCTTCCCTCAGACCTGTTCAGGCCTGCATAAGCCGCAAAGGTATCCGATTCTGTATGGTCACTGTAGCAGCGGATCAGCACATAGCACATTTCGGGTGTCAGATCCTCAATTCCTCTCATGGATGGCATCATTGCATCATATTCGCTCATTTTCTTCACCTCCGTACCTGTATGCTAAACGAAGTGCAGATTTCTGCTGTCCGTTCAGTGGTACAGTGTACAGTTTTGCGAAATCCCTGTTTGTGATACATTTATGCTATGAAATTCAATGAATATGTACATGCCTTTATATCTGCGGAATACTACGCGCTTCTGAAAGCAGACTGCGGAAGCAAAGGTATTGATGCCTTCAGTGAAATGACGGTCCGGTACGGCAGGCAGCGGGGCATCCGCATGGCAAAGCGTGCAATGCGCGACGGACAGCCGCTGAATTACATGACATACATGAATTACCGTGAATGGATTCCGACAGCGGGACTCATGCCACATGCACTGCCTGCAGAGGCAGAAAATACATATCCCGAGTACAAAGTCAGAATTTATTCCTGTGCATGGCATGAACAGTTTGCCGCAATGGGCCTTGCGGAAGCAGGCAGAGTATACTGCCGTCTGATCGATCCCGCCATCTGTGCAGGATTCAGTCCGGACATTGAATTCATCACATCACAGACACTGAATGATCATGACTGCTGCATACAGACTGTCAGAAATGCCTGCATCCCGGAAGGATTCCGCAGCGAAGTTAAAACGGAAAACACCAGAGATTTTGAATATCACTGTGCACACCTGTATGAAACATACCGGCGCGGGACTGCCGAACGTTTCGGTGATACGGTCAACCGGATGTTTATTTCGGAATTTAGCAGTCATTACGGCAGAGAAATGACAGAACGTCTTCTGTCATATCAGGAAACAGATTTTGAGGAGATTATCTGACATGGAACCGGTGAAAATGAGCGGAGCTGTTGTAAAAGGAAACGTACATTTCGGAAAAGACTGCAGTGTCTGGTACAATGCCGTTGTCCGCTGCGAAGAGGAGGAAATACGGATCGGCGACAGAGTCAACATTCAGGACTGCTGCGTGCTCCATACCGGATACAGTTCCCCTCTCGTTATCGGAAACGATGTCACGATCGGCCACGGAGCAGTCGTGCACGGATGCACCGTGGGAAACAGCACACTGATCGGCATGGGGTCAATCATTATGAACAGCTCCGTCATCGGAAACGGGTGCATTGTGGCCGCAGGAGCAGTTGTGCCGGAAAGAAAAACCTTCCCGGACGGTGTTCTGATTATGGGATGTCCGGCAAAGGTCATACGCCCGCTTACCGAAGAGGAAATCCGCATGAACACCCTGACAGCGCAGTATTACGCTGAACAGGCAGTAAAAGAAAAAGCAGAGTAATCACTCTGCTTCACCATATTCGAAATACTGATCCAGATACATTTTGTGGGCGATTGCAATCACAATGTACCGGATCATTTTTGTTTCCCTGCCTTCACCGGCGGCATTCTCCGTGCCTCCCTTTTCAAAAGAAGACAGAACTTCACTCATCATGGTTCTGAACATTTCATACCGTTCCTCCGACGTGCATGCCGCTTCCTGAATGCTCAGGGCCTTTCTGATCTGGTCCATCGACAGAACCGATTTGGCCATGGCTATAAAGAACAGCTGAGAAATCTGATCCCTGCTGTATGTCTTTTTGTATGCCTTCGGAATAATCTTCTGCTTTACATAATTGGAAATCATTGAACCGGTCATCTCCATGCCGGGATAGTCCTTCAGAAACCCGTTGAGATATTTGACAGTCTGATCCAGGAAAAGTCCGACATCCGGTATTTCTCTGTACTGCGGCAGCCGGAATGCCGCAAGTGCCTCATTAATCATCCGTTCACTCATAACTACATTTTACAGATGATAATAATAAGCGTCAAACGCAATTTCCTGTACCCATTGACAGGTTTTTCATAAACCGATATATTATAGCTGTAGATGAGTTATTGATTAACCGATTAAAAGATATTAAAAAGGAGGTATTTATGACTGCAGTTAATTTTAAGTATCAGAATGAACTGTTCAGGCCGAAAGACTTCTGGAGCGCAGCAACACATTTTGCGGGCTATACCGCTTCGATCATTGCCATGCCGTTCCTGCTGATAAAAGCAGGACACTTCGGTGCAGACAGTCTTCAGATGAGAGGATACGCCGTATTCATGCTCAGCATGATTATTCTGTACGGTGCCAGCACGGCATATCATTCATTTAATGTTTCACCGGATTTCAATATGATTCTCAAGCGCATAGACCATTGTTCCATCTTTCTTCTGATTGCCGGCAGCTATACCCCTGTATGCCTCACGGTTCTTGAAGGTTCCGGAGGATACACGCTTCTGGCGGTCATCTGGCTGGCTGCGCTGGCCGGCATTATCTTCAAAATCTGCTGGGTCACCTGCCCCAGGGTCGTTTCCTCGGTGATCTATATCGGGATGGGATGGGCAGCCCTGTCTGTTCTGCCCCGGCTTTACACAGGACTCGGCACAGGATTTGCCTGGCTTCTTGCCGGCGGTCTGATGTATACCGCAGGCGGAATCATCTATGCCATTAAGCCGGCACTGTTCCCGAAGGCACAGGAAACCGGCTTCGGCAATCACGAACTGTTCCACTGCTTTGTTCTTGCCGGAAGTCTCTGCCACTATATTATGGTCAGCCGGTATATCATCCCGATGATCTGACGGCAGCACGCACCGGTTCATATAAGGATCTTCCCCTGCGGAGATCCTTTTCTGATGCCCTGCACATAAAAAAGTCTTTCCGCATAAACGGAAAGACTTTCTGATTCAGGATCAGTTTGCTTTGTATGTCACCCAGCTGCCGTTGTCGGCGATCCACCGGTTCTCATCGATTCTGTACCAGGTGTAGCCTTCGGCTTTTGTCGTTTCATAGACATCATATGTTGATCCGGCTGTAACCTGAGCAAGCTTGTCCGCTGCAGTCGTCGGCTTTTTGCGGCTGTTCAGGCCTGTCACATTGATTGTGACAGTACCGATCTTTCCGCCTGTTTCCGGTGTGGGTTCAACAGTGGGCGCAGCTTCCGGTGTCGGAGTTGTTTCCGGTGTAATTGACGCCGTCGGCGACGCTGAAGGCACCGGTGTTACCTCCGCTGTCTGTGCCGGTCTGTTTGATGAACCGCCGGAGAAAATACCGCTTGTCTTAAGGAAGTATCCGGCAAAGCCGAGAACAGCAAGAATGAGCAGAACGATCAGGATGATCAGCCACTTCGGCGTTCCTTCATCATCATCGTCGTCCTCATCATCAGCCGCTCTTCTTACATTCCTTGAAGGTCTTTCCTTCTTTGCGGGTTTGAGCACTTCCTCTTCCTCATCATCATCGGTTTCCTCAAAGAGCAGGGCTTTCAGGCCTTTCTTTGCGGGCTTTTCCTCTCTGACGGGTTCTTCAGCCTTCTTTTCCCTGCGCGGCTTTCTGACCGGTTTTTCCTCTTCTTCATCATCATCGACTTCTTCAAAGAGCAGAGACTTCAGACCCTTCTTTTCAGGTTTTTCCTCCCTGGAACGGGAAGGTCTGCGTGCCGGTCTTTCCTCTTCCTCATCCTCGTCTTCTTCAACTTCTTCAAAGAGCAGGGACTTCAGGCTTTTCTTTGCGGGCTTTTCCCTGACAGGGCGTGATTTTCTGCGGGCAGGCCTCTCTTCTTCAATGTCAGATTCAGCCTCCTTCTTCACTTCCGGCTTCACTTCTTCCGTGCGGACAGGCCTTCCGGCGGGTCTGACTTCTTCCTCTTCCTCATCATCTTCATCAGGATCTTCGAAAAGAAGTGACTTCAGGCCCTTTTTCTTTTCTTCTCTTCTCCTTCTGACGACTCTTTCTTCATCCTCTTCCTCATCATCAAACAGGGTGCTGCTCAATTTCTGGGAAGGGACTGCGGAAGGAACCGGAGCCGCCGCAGGTGCTTCATGAATCACGGGAGTGACATATTCCTGCTCCATGACACTTTCCTTTTCCGCAGGTTCTGCAGGTTCTTCGGGCTCTTCATGTTCTTCACTCTTCAGTTCGGGCATGACCGGAGCGGCCGGTTCTTCAGTCTGCTTCTGCCTGTTGATGACGGAAAGAAGGTCGTCCACAACGATCGTATCTTCTTCCTTCGGTTTCAGCTTTTCAGCTTCTCCCTTAACCAGAGACTTCAGCCAGTCTTCAAAGTGCTCTGCATCATTAAACTTATCCGGCTGCTTGAGAGCTGCCGCAAAAGCATTGATTGCACACTTCTTGGCTGTTGACCTGTCTTCTGTCATTGTCATGGCATATTTGACAAGGGATGAGCTGTAGTGCTCCGTAATTGTTTTTAATGCTTCATAGTTTCCGTCTGCACCGAGCTCAAGAAGTCCGGGAAGCGCGTTTTTCCAACCTTCTTCATATACTTCATTTTCTTCTGCCATGGTATTCCTCCTCCATGATGAAAGTTATTCAACCAACTTATTATACTTGATTACTATCTTCTCAAACAACAGCAAACATCAGCCGGACTGCCGGAATTAATTCCTGCGTCTCAGCAGAATGCTGTTCAGAACAGCAGCGGCGGCCCCGATCAGCAGCGCACCGAGCCCGAGTTTCCCTGCCATTGCGGCCAGTTCCTCCCTGCTCGCTTCGGGAAGTTCAATTCTTCCGTCCTTTTCGTTCCTGATCATTTCCTTCAGAACCTGTATTTCTTCATACGAAAGATCCTTGCCGTATTTCTGAAACAGCGCAAGTTCTTCTTCAGCATCATCGAGTGACATCAGTTCGTCTGTCAGGCCTCTGTTTTCCATCAGTTCCTTCAGTTCACTCATAGGCACCTCCTGCTGTTATTCATTATTCTACAGGAAAAAACGCAATAAATGAATGAAACTGATGTATCATAAATCTGATATTCTGATTCCGAGGTAAAAACATGATATGTGAACTGATCAGCGTCGGCACTGAAATCCTGCTCGGCAATATTGTCAACACCAACGCCCGGTATCTCTCAAAGCGTCTTGCTTCCCTCGGCATCGAGGTCCATTTTCAGACGGTTGTGGGTGATAATGCACAGCGCATTATCAGTGCGCTTGACATTGCCTATACCAGGGCTGACATGACTGTGCTCACCGGCGGTCTCGGTCCGACAAAAGACGACATTACCAAAGAAATGCTTGCCGGTTATTTTCACAAAAAACTTGTCCCCGATGAAAAAGCACTGGAAAACATGAAGGGACTCCTTTCCATGTCAGACAGAAAAACGCTTACCGAAAGCCTGAGAAAGCAGGCCTATGTCCCTTCGGATTCAATCATCCTTTACAATCATCACGGCACCGCTCCGGGCGCCATCATGGAGGATGAGGGAAAGATATGCATTCTTCTTCCCGGTCCCCCTTCCGAAATGGAGCCGATGTTCGAGGAATACTGCGCAGATTATCTGAAGGCATTCAGCCATCAGGTGCTTGTTTCATGCAATATCAAAATGCTCGACTTCAGTCATGCACCGCGCATGAAGGTCGGCGAAGCACCTGTGGCGGACGCACTCGGCGAACTTCTCGACAGCCCCAACCCCACCGTAGCCACATACGCCAAGGATGACGGATGTCTGATCCGCGTCACCGCAAAAGCAGAGACGCACGAAAAAGCGATGGAACTCCTCAGTCCCATGATAGAAAAATGCCGTGAACGGCTGGGGGATGAATACATAAACTATATCCGCGAAGATATCTGAAAATGCCCCGCCGGTCAGAACCGGCAGAGCATTTTTTTCTCTGTCTGATGAAACGGAAAGCAGTTTCCGCCGGACTGTCCGGTCCGGACATTCATTTTATACACCGAGGAATTTCCGGTAAATTTCGCAAACCTGTTCCGCCTGCTCTTTTTCCGGCATTTCGCAGAACACTCTCAGAAGCGGCTCGGTGCCGGAGAAGCGGACACTTACCCAGCCGCCGTTTTCAAAATACACCTTGCATCCGTCCATATAGGAAATCTGATTGATCTCAAACGGAAGATCAGGAACTTCCATCTCCTCCATGATACGGTTCACAAACAGCTGCTTATGCTCTTCCCTGAAGCGGAAATTGTGCTCGGCGATATATGATCTGCCGATCTCGCTGCTGATCTCATCATAGATCTGCGACATCTTTTTGCCGGTAACCGCAAGCATCTCCACCAGCAGCGCGGCCGCATACACACCGTCCTTGCCTTTGATCCTTCCGCTGACGGAAAGACCGCCTGATGATTCACCGCCGATGATCGCATTTGTTTCCTCCATCTTTGCGGAGATCCACTTGAATCCTACGGGAACTTCATACGCCCGCTGTCCGTATTTTGCGGCAATTCTGTCAACCATGTGCGTCGTACAGAGATTTCTGACAACCGGTCCCTTCATGCCTCTGAACCTGACCAGATAATAATACAGAAGCACAAGAACATCATTCGGCGACAGATATCTGCCGGTATCGTCAACGATTCCTATTCTGTCCGCATCACCGTCGGTCGCTATTCCCAGATCGCATCCGTGACTGATTACATATGAAATCAGATCACGCAGTCCTTCGGCATTCGGTGCGGGAAGATGTCCGCCGAACAGCGGATCATGATAGCCGTGAATCGTCTCAATCCCGCATCTGGCGGTGATCAGAATTGTCTTGATGCATGTTTCCGATACACCGTACATCGGATCAAGAACAACATTCAGGCCAGCATCCCTGATCTTCTTTGTATCTATATCATCCAGTATGGAGTCAATATAATCATTGAACGGATTGATCTGAACAATCAGGCCTTCCCGTACCCCCTGTTCATATTCCTTGATTTCCACAGGTTCCCTGATGGCAGAAATATAACGTTCAATATCCGCCGTCTGTTCCAGATCGGCATCTCTTCCGCCGTATGTAAACACTTTTACACCGTTGTATACAGCCGGATTGTGACTGGCCGTAATCATCATGCCGTAATGCATCTGATGCTTCTGCACATAGTACATAACTACCGGCGTCGGACACGATTTGGATACCGCCAGTGTTCTGATTCCCTCATGTGCAAAAACCTCCGCACACCACTGCAGAGATTCGGTTGCAAGAAAACGTCTGTCATAGCCGATGATGATTCCTTCATCGCCGACATTTTCCGCATGCATTTTATCCGCCAGAGCTTTCGCCAGAATCTGAATATTCTGCCTGGTAAATCCATCACCAATAACGGCTCTCCAGCCGCCAGTTCCAAATTTAATCATAAAATGATCCTCCGGTATGAGAACATCTGCTCTGTCTTTATCATACCGCAGGATCACTTATTTATTTCTGATTATTTGATGAAATCAACACTTGCCGCAGATGCTTCTGCCGGAATCCTCCAGCATCATTTCGATGATTTCTTTGTTCGTCTGCTTCATTCCCTCTTTTCCCAGACGTCCGATATTCTTCAGTGTCGGCTCTATGCCTGCCGTAATCAGGCCGTCTCCTCCGAAGAACTGCTGGCCGTTCAGGTACATGTAGTATCCCAGAAGTCCGGCATCCACGGAGGCAGCGATTTTAGCTGCACAGCTCGGCTTTGCGCCGTCGCAGATAATTCCCGAACAGATCGCGACTGCGTTTACAATCGTATGCTTGATCACTTTAAAATCTTCCGTTTCCAGATAGGCAATTCCCGCCCCTGCCGCAACACCGGCACTGACTGCCCCGCAGTATGCCGAAAGTGTTCCGATCGGTGACTTCTCATGAATTGCCGTCAGATTGGAAAGAACAAGTGCCCGGTACAGCTTTTCACTGCCGTATCCTTTTTTCTCTGCCCAGCTGATGACCGGAACAGATGCCGTAATGCCCTGATTGCCGGAGCCGGAATTGATAACAACCGGCATTTCACAGCCTCCCATACGGGCATCGGAACCGCTGGCCGCCATCGCCCTTACATATGTTGTAATATCATCGCTTCCCCGCATATTCAGCAGGACCTTGCCGACATTGGCACCGTACGGATTCTTCATGCCTTCCCTGGCAATTGCCATGTTGTTTTTGATCTGAAGATCAAGGATATCCTTGTAGTCACTGATATCTGAGTGTACGGCAAAATCGAAAATATCATCCATATTCAGAAGAAGATAGTCTTCCTTTTCTCCGTTTTCATCGTGACCTGCCGGTTTGTCCAGAATCACCTTTCCGTCATGCTCGATATGAATCACATTGGTATGATGCTGTGCGATTCTCACGGATGCACTGCTTTCCCCGCTGTATCCGGTTATGATCATGTCGAAAACAAGCCCGCTGTCAAGAAAGCTGACACTGATGTCCGCTTCTTCGCTGAAGCGTGCAATATCCTTCCTCTGCTCATCACTGACGCAGCTGATCACTTCCAGAATCTTATCAGGCTCACCGGCAATCACGCCGGCAGCGATCGCTGCCTTTGTGCCGTGCAGGCCCCCGGTATTCGGCACGATTACGGACTTGATATTTTTCAGAATGCTGCCGCTGATCTGTGCTTCGATCCGTTCCGGAATACAGCCCAGTTCCTTTTTCATGATCGACGCAGCATAGGCAAGGGAGATTGGTTCGGTACATCCCATTGCGGGTATGAGTTCTTTTTTCAGAATTGAAACGTAAGTATCATATATTTTCCTGTCCATAAAAACCCCCGTAATCAGATACTCTTTTTTGTCATTCTACATGATCTGCAGGAAAGAAAAAAGTACGGATTATCCCGCACTCTCTCCGTTCATGCTCCTGTGCACCGCTGTCAGCACAGCCGTCAGCGGATTGATGATTTCATAGTCGTCAGGCACATCTGTCATAACTGCCAGAATATAGGGATGACCTTTTTCATAAACAATGCCGGCATCATTTGTCTCACTGTAAAGCGTTCCGTCTTCACCGATATAGTAGATCCAGCCGCCTTTGGTACGCGTCAGCACATTACTGTCCGTCACATCCCTGATCGATGAACGGTTCGGCGTTTCAAACCATTCTGCAACAGTCCGGGCCTCTTCGGAGCCCTCTTCAATCCAGTCATATATGCATGCCCATAATTTGGCCATTTCCATCGCGCTGATATAAGGATACATCTCATCCGCAATGGCAGGATCCGCATGAGCTTCGGTACAGAACTGCCTGATATACTCTTTTCTGAATGTTCTCCGCAGTTCGGCATAATCATCATTGTTTGACCAGATCAGCATTCTGCTCAGCTGCGGCGTATAGTTTTTCAGAACTTCCGGCTTCGCTTTCAGCAGGGACACTGCATAGAAAGCCTTGATCGAACTCGCCGTATAAAACTTCTCATCCTCGTTGAAACTGACGGTTTCTCCGGTTGTCAGATCCGTACATACAAAACCGAAACGGTAGCCCTCTGATTCAAGTCTGTCCATAATGTCATAAAGAACCAGAAGCACGCCGTCATCGATCCTGACAGACGGTGAATACCAGAGACCGCCGTTCCCGTCCGCTTTGTCCATCCTGTTCAGAAGCTCATTCAGACTCCCCGCAGGACCGGGTTTTTCAGACTGTACCGATGCAGGATTTGACCGCACCGCAGCAGGCATTTCCGCATAGGCAGACGTCTGCTGTTCCGGCAGTGACTTCAGCGGAAGATTTGCCAGACAGGCTGAAACGGCAGTCAGCACAGCAAAAACCGCCAGCATTGCAGATGATTTTATGCGTAGTTTTCTTTCAGGGTTCATCTCAGTCCTCTTTTGTTTCCGAACCGGCAAGAACAGCCTTCTTCTGTGCTTCGGAAAGCCGCAGAATATCCATTGCTTCACTGACGGTCCATCCTGTTGCCTTTAAAAGCTCATCCAGATTCACGATCAGCGGGACATCATTCTTTTTCTTTCTTTTAGGCAGTAATTCTTTATATTCCATAGTATTCTCCGGATTTATGCATCAGCCTGAGGCTGCATCAGAATGACAGCAGTATCCCCACAGCTGCGGCAATACAGATAATAACAATCGGATGCGGATTCTTCTTCCTGTATATGTAAAGAAGTACGGCAAAAAGAGCAGCCGCCTTCCATCTGATGACACCGGCTATGCTCTGAATTCCGGCAAACGCATCAAGGTCAAGAAGAGCAATCTTATAGATTCCGATCGCAGCAGTGATAATAAAACCGACAACCGCAGGACGGAGTCCTTCAAATATTCCGTTTACAACCGGTGAATTACGGAAGGACTGCAGTGCTCTGGCAATAATGCAGACAACAATCACAGACGGACACACCAGGGCGAGGGTTGCCGCAATTCCGCCGAAGAATCCGTACAGCTGATTTCCGACATAAGTTGACATATTTACGCCCACCGGTCCCGGCGTGCTTTCGCTGACGGCAATCATTGTCGTCAGATCGGCAATGGAATACCAGCCGTATTTTCTGCTGATTTCAGTCAGAAAAGGAATTGTTGCAAGTCCGCCGCCGACTGCAAAGAGTCCGGTTTTGAAAAACTCCAGTAAAAGCAGCAGGAAATCACTCATGGTCCACACCGCCCTTTCTGCTTCTGAAGCACGTGACGGCATATCCCGCCGCACCCGCAAAAATAACCAGAATCATTGTCGAGATATCAGTAAAGTATGACAGAATCAATGCAGCCGCAAATATGATGATTCCGGCTGTATTTCTGACGCCCTTTTTATACAGCTTTTCTATGGCCGAGAACATCAGTACGCATACCGCAACCTGAATACCCCGCAGCGCATGCTGTACCATCGGAATATCGGCAAAATTGGAGATCAGTGAAGCAATCAGGGAGATAATGATAAAAGACGGCGAAATGACACCGAGTGTCGCTACGATCCCTCCGATAATCCCCTTCAGTTTGTATCCGACAAACGTTGCTGTATTTACGGAAATAATGCCGGGGGTCACCTGCCCGATGGCATAATAATCCATGATCTCATCTTCAGTAGCCCAGTGATGTCTGTCGATGACTTCCTTCTGAATCATCGGCAGCATGGCATATCCGCCGCCGAATGTGAAAAGACCCATTTTAAACCAGCTGATATAAAGGTCCCATAACACTTTCATCGCATCATCGCTCCTTTCACATTGATCACTATTCTATCACAACATCACAGCCGCGTTCCTGCACAGTGCATCCCGGATCAGCCGAAATCATCAGGAAACCGCCTGCAGTAAAGCAGCTTCAGAACCAGAAATGCAGAATAACTGATGCAAAGACCTGCCGCCGTATCGGTCACATAATGCGCCCCTGCAACAATCCTGCCGAGCATTACCATAACAATCCAGACCGAAGCAGCACCCAGAATCACGTTCCGGTTTTTCCTGAATGAAGGAATCAGTTCCCCCAGAACCACCGTCAGAAGCGCGGTTGACGCATTTCCGGTATGTCCGCTCGGAAAAGACATAAATTCATCCGCACCGATGCCGCTGCGCAGATACGGAGTTTTCAGTGTCAGTGAAGGCAGATACCACGGCCGGAATTCAAGTCCGCCCACTGCAGTCACCGTACGCCAGCGGGGCCTGCCCCAGGGAATCTTGATCATCCAGATCAGCATGATTTCAGCCGCTGCCGCAGCAGCCAGAAAAACCCCGGTACGGATCAGACGGTCCGGATCATCAAACGGAATGCTTTTCCGAACAAATCCGGCAAACAGACAGGCAGCCGCCGCAAGAAGAACCGCCGGAATGCAGGAATACCTCCACGGCACATTCAGAAAAATCAGCGCAAAAACGGCCGCACATCCGATACTGCACATGGCGGTAAGCAGTCTCAGCAGTATTTTCTGATTCCTGCCGGCATGAGAATATGCCCTCAGGAACAGTCCGATACAGCCGGCGCCGAGAAACATGCACGGCACATGGGCAAAGCCTGCTATGAAAATTCCGTACGGATTTTCCGCATTGTACAGAGCCGCCGAAACAGGTGCATCATAAAAAGTTCCGTAGATCATCATGAGAATTACAACGGAGTAAATAACCGCGGCGGTTTTCCTTGAAAATACAATCATGTCCTGTCCTGTTCTGTTTCTGCCGATACGGAAACTGTCTGACGCTGCAGAGCAGTCTTCCGTTCCGAAAAGGTGTTTCTTTTCAGAAACACCTTCCCGCTTTATTTCAGTGCTGCACCGTCACTGAAAGCATTTCCTACTTTTTCACCAAGCACCCTGTATGCGTTCGCCGCCGAATCAAAGGCAATCGGCTCCAGCTTGGACAAATCCACCCTGCCGTCTGTCAGTATGCTTTCATCGGCACTGACGTTAATGCACCTTGCATAAAGCAGATAGCCTTCATTGTCATCCTCCAGCTTTGCCACTTCACATTCAAGAGCCAGCGGAAATTCTTCAAACAATGGTGCGTCAACCTTGCTGCTTTTAACTGCATGCAGACCTGCTTTTTCAATTTTATTGATTCCCCTGCCTGATTCAATGCCCAGATAATCAGCCGCAGTGACTGTCTTTCTGGTCGCAAAGCTGATTGTCAGCTGCTTTTTCAGCTGCAGGTTCTCTGTCGTTTTATGCCTGGAGAGTGAAACAATCACCATATCAGAGTCAATCTGTCCGCCCCATGCAGCATTCATGGCATTCGGAATTCCGTTCTCATCGTATGTTCCCAGAATCAGAACCGGAAGCGGTGTTACTATCATATTCCTGAAATTTTTTCTCATATCAGTTGTATCCTCCCGTTTTTATTGTATTCGCATTACGCAGTGCCGGACAAATCTTTTTCATGAAATCACATGCCTGCAGCTTTAATTCAGCGGTGCATACCCGGTTGCCTCAATCAGGTACTGCCCGTCATCGGAGAGCAGGAATTCGAGCATTTTCTGTACATTAAGATCGGTTTCACCTTCCCTGGTTATGCAGTAGAGATTCGTTGTGAGCGGGTATGATCCGTCACTGATTGTTTCCGCAGTCGGAAAAACTCCGTCCACGGAAAGGATCTTCACGTTTTTTTCCTGATGGAGGCCGGTCAGAAAATACCGGAAAGTATATCCGATCGCCCCTGCTTCATTATGATACTCGGCTGTCTTTTCCAGAACACCTTCCATGGAACTGACATATTCATATGTTATCGGTTCCTTCAGGGAAACATCACCCATAAAGTATTTCATCATCGTCTGTGAGCCCGAGTTTTCAGGTCTCTGGAATGCAGCGATTTTCTGATTTTTTCCTCCTGCATCCTTCCAGTTGGTAATATCCCCGTGATAGATTGATCTGATCTGCTGTGATGTCAGACCGTCCACGGGATTGTCTTCTTCCGTAAAGAATACAAATGCCTCCCTGCCGATGGGTGTTTCTTTCAGAGCAACTCCTTTTTCGGATGCATACCCTCTCTGATCCTCGGACGTTCTTGCCCCGAAAACCATATCAACTTCACCGTCCGCAAGTCTCTGCACTGCCCGCACGGTATTTGTAAACGTAACAATTACCCCGTTGTCATAGCGGTAGCTGCCTGACGCATCCTTTTCAATTTCAGCGATATTTTCATATACTGCTTTTGCCGCTGCCGCATAAACCGGATAGCATGCCTCTGCGCCGTCAAGAACCGGCATGTCATCCGGATCGCTGATTCTGAAGGATGCCTCATGATCGAGCGCTGCCAGCTTTGACGGCTCACTGTAGACATAATAATCACTGAAATCCGTGGAGGAAAATCCGTTCATATATTTAAAACCGTGTCCTGCATACCGCTTTTCGGGGCGGTTGCTGTAGCTGTGGAAACTGATCAGAATCATACATGCACTGAGAAATGTCAGAAGCACAGGTCTGCGGTCTTTGAACTTCCGGCCTGCATAATGCAGGGAAATCAGATATGCAGCATACAGAAGTGCCGCATTTTTGATCAGATGCCCCATCTCCTTTCCCATCAGGGAATACAGCAGGCTTTCCAGGGCAAAAGGAAAAGCAGGAACTGCAGCAGCTGCCAGCGCATAAACCGCAGAACCGTCTTTGATCAGCAGGACAGCAGTCACGACAGTCAGATATACGGCAAGCATAACCGCATTTAACACAGGTGCCTGTCGGGACAGCGTTCCTTTTCTTTGCTGACGTCTGTACCACAGAATTACAAGAAGCACCTGCACAATAAAAATCAGCGGATATATCACATCAAATTCATATCCGTTAAGAAACGGAATGTAACCCAGCAGACCGGGAAGAAACATCAGCATGACAATCCCGGCCGCAGCTGCGATGATATACAGCAAAACATAGTTTTTCAGAAAGAGAACAGTATAGTCCATATGATCCAGTCAGCTTTCCGCAGGTACGGAAAGCTCTCCTTTTTACTGATTCTGTAATTGTAGCACAGTTTTCATTCCGGCGTTTTCATCCGGTGTCTTTAAGATTCTGCACAGCGGCCTTATAATGAATTTAAACAGGAGGAATTCATCATATGAAGTATCTGATTCTCGCTCCGCTGGGCCTGCTGATCCAGATCGTTTTCATCGCAGCCGAACATATGAAAAAATACCTTCCGGCAGTCATTCTGAAAGGAACTGCTTCAATTGTCTTCATTCTTTTCGGTATCCTCTCCTCCGCATCCTGTGCACGTGAAGGCTTTGCCGGATGGATTATTGCAGGTCTGATTCTCGGAGGAATCGGCGACGTCTGTCTGAATCTGCGCTTTGTACTGAAAGATTCCCAGAAAATATTCCTGATCGGAGTGGCATCATTCCTTCTGGGACACATCATGTATCTGGCGGCACTGATCCCCCATGCCGGCGGCACCCTGATCCCGGCGCTGATCATCGGAGTCATCCTTGCATTCCTTCTGCTGAGATGGATTTTCAGCAGGATCAGACAGGTTCAGAAAGTCATGAAGATATTCGGCTATGTATATATCGGTGCAGTCGTTCTGATGACATGCGTCGCAGCCGGTGTTTATGCCCTTGATCCTTCATCCTCCGGATCGCTTGTCTTCATGCTCGGAGCCATCCTGTTCACAGCCAGCGACATCATACTGATCTTCAACATGTTCGGCGACAAAAAGCCGTGGATGCGTCCGACGAATCTGACTCTGTATTATCTCGGACAGCTGATGATCGCTGCCAGCCTGCAGTTATTCTGAACAGAAAAATGCTGAACCGCATCAATGCGGTTCAGCTTTTATTTATGAAAGATCAGCGCCGTTTGTGGCAATTACTTTCTTGTACCAGTAGAAGCTCTTTTTCTTTGAGCGCTTCAGTGTTCCGCTGCCGTCATCATTTCTGTCGACATAGATGAATCCGTAGCGCTTTGACATTTCGCCCGTTCCCGCAGAAACAAGATCAATGCAGCCCCATGTGGTATAACCGAGCACTTCCACACCATCAAGAGTTATTGCATCATCCATAGCCTGAATATGTCTGCGCAGATAATCAATCCGGTAATCATCGTTGATGGAGCCGTCTTCTTCGATCTTATCCTTTGCACCGAGACCGTTTTCAACAATAAACAGCGGTTTCTGATATCTGTCATACAGCTTGTTCATTGTTGTTCTGAAGCCCAGAGGGTCAATTGCCCAGCCCCATTCGCTTCTCTGCAGATAAGGATTTCTGACGCCTCCGAAGGCATTTCCCTGCACTTTTTCAACATCGTCATGTGTACTGACGCACCTTGTTGAATAGAAACTCAGTGAAATGAAATCCACGGTGTTTTCCCTCATGATGCGGAGGTCCTCATCCGTCATATCAATACGGATATTCTTCTGTTCAAACTGTTTGAGTGCATAGTTCGGATAATATCCCCTTGCCTGCACATCAATAAACATCAGGTTGTCCCTGTCTGTCTGCATAGCCAGGAATACATCTTTCGGATCACTGGTCAGAGGATAGAAGTCTCCGGCCGCAAGCATGCATCCGATCTTATTGTCCGGGTCTATCTCATGGCCGATCTTTACAGCCCATGCACTGGCAGCCATCTCATTATGCACAGACGAATAAATCGCCGCATTTCTGTCCTCACCCTCTTCAAAGACCAGGCCTGCACCCATAAACGGCATATGCAGAATCATATTGATCTCGTTGAAGGTCAGCCAGTATCTGACTTTTCCTTTATAGCGGGTGAACAGAACCGTAACAAGGCGCTTGTAGAATTCAATCAGCTTCCGGTTCTTCCATCCGCCGTACTTTTTGATCAGATAAACCGGCATGTCAAAATGCGTAATCGTTACAAGAGGTTCAATTCCGTATTTATGACACTCATCAAAAACACTGTCATAGAACTTCAGCCCTTCCTCATTCGGTTCCTCTTCATCCCCGTTGGGAAAGATGCGTGTCCAGGCAATCGACAGACGGAATGTCCTGAATCCCATTTCCCCGAACATTGCGATATCTTCTTTGTAATGATGATAGAAGTCAACGGCTGTCTTTGCCGGATAGTAGTATCCTTCCTCAAAGTCCAGCATCTTTCTCAGGCCTCTTTCCACAGGCCTTCTTTCCGGTCCGTGCGGAACTACATCAACGTTTGCCAGGCCTCTGCCGCCTTCGTTGTAGCCTCCCTCACACTGATTCGCAGCGGTTGCCCCGCCCCACAAAAAATCTTTCGGAAACATATTATTTTTCTCCTGTCTGCTTTCGGCATGATTATCATGCCTTTCGGTAAGCTTATTGTATCTGCAATCCGTTTATCTTAATTCATCAGTGAATCTGTACAAAAACGAGATTTCTGAAAAGAAACCTCATTCCGGGCTTTTATTTGTTTACGGATGCCATACGGAAATATGTATACGGTCTTCCCTTCACGGAAACACTCAGCTGATGTACATTCTCCGGACTTGAACAGCCTGCGAATCCGCCGTCACCGATACAGTAGATATCAGCGCCGGTCTGCTTCATCAGAACGGCAACCTCCCTGATCGTATCCGGATCTGCGCCTTCCACTGAACTGTTCAGGAATGACATTGCAAGCGTGCCCGGCTTGTATGAATGCACATACTGCACCAGTTCTCTGATCATCTCAACCGTAATGCCTCCGCGGCTTCCCGGAGCCGGGAAATCAATGCAGTCAGCACCGGCATCAATCAGCTGCCTGATGACATCTTTCGCATCATACTCGGCGAGCGGATCTCCCAGCACCTTTTCACGGATGCCGTCTTCCCATTTGCCGGCCCAGACAAACACTTTGTCACCGTATTTTTCCTTGACCCATTTTGTGCAGGCAATGACATCGGAGATACTGGTTCCGCTGCCCGGGTTTCCTCCGAGAACAATGAAGTCCACGCCCATGTCAACACACTTCTGAACATGGTCCGGAGTGCATACCATTCCCTCTCTTCTGTACAGAGGCTTTTTTCCTGCATCCTCAGTGCCTTCCTTCGGACATCCCAGGTAAACACCGATCGGACGGTTGCAGCGGGCTTTGAGCTGCTGGTACGTCAGTCCCTGCAGCCCGGGATTGTTCTCTATATGGTCAAGATCTATTGTATTCAGCATCACCATATCAGCACCGAATGCAAACATCAGTTCTGAATTTGTAACACCCCGCACCAGACCTTCTCCCGCAAACAGCAGATGCTGTCCGCAGATTACGCGGCCCTCACTTTTGTAAATCGACTCTTTCAGTTCCATTGCGGTCATTTTTTCAAAGTCAGATTTTGAAGCGCTGATTAATCTTACTACGTCACTCATTGCATTTACCTTCTTCCTGAAAATACAGACAGCCGGCAGACCGAAGTCTGCCGGCCGTTATTCATTATAATTTTAAATTATTCTGCGTCGTTCCTGGGATCATATCCGAACAGATATGTTAATGCGCAGGAACCGATCAGAGCAACAAACATTGCGATAACGAAGAACATGAAGCCTTCACCGATGAACAGCGGGAAGCTCAGAATACCTACAGGTCCGCCTGCCAGTGCAGCAGCGTTGCCGGCACCTGCAATTGCGCCTGCTACTGCAGCGCAGCCTACAGCGATGTAGAACGGCTTCTTATACTTCAGGTTGACACCGTAAATAGCGGGTTCGGTAATTGAGAAGATGCCTGTAACACCTGCGGAGAGAGCTGTTTCCTTGATATCGGGATTCTTTGATCTTAATGCAACACCGAGTGCAGCACCTGCCTGGCTCCAGTTCGAAGGACCTGTTACAGCATTAATTGTGTTGCGGCCGTAGTTTGCAAGGTTGATCTGGCCGATCGGCACGATACCCCAGTGAAGTCCGAAGACAACGAGTACCTGCCACAGACCGCCGAGAACAAATCCTGTGAGAACCGGGCTCATGTTATAGATTGCAGTATAAGCCGAACCGATTCCGCTCTGAAGAGCTGAGAAGATCGGGCCGAATACGAGGAACATCAGCGGAGTGACAACTGCAAGTTCAATCAGCGGTGTGAGAATGTTGCGGGCAACCTGATGAATGTGCTTCTGGCAGAAGTGTTCAACTACGGACATGAACCAGACGATGACGATCATCGGGATGATTGCAGAGCCGTAGCCCTGTGTCGGCTTGCTGAGCTTGATGCCGAGGAAGCGGAGTCCTTCTTCGCTTGCAATTCCGTTGGCGATTGTTGCGGAAACAAGAGCGAGTGCCAGTGCAACAGCGATCATCTCATTGCACTTGAATCTCTTTGCGGATGTATATGCTACATAAACCGGGAGGAAGTTGAATACAGCGTTGTAAGCTTCATTGATAACGATATATGTGCCGCTTGATGCAGTGAGAATGCCGAACTGTGTGCAGAGCATCAGGAGTGCTCTGATCATACCTGCACCGATCAGTGCCGGAAGAATCGGTGTAAAGATATTTGTGACAAGATCAATCAGGACGTCGATGCCCTTGTTCTTGACCTTCAGGTCATCTTTTTCAACTACATCGATTGCCTGTCCTGTAATGCCGGTAATGCTCTGTACTTCATCAAATACATCAGCAACTTCGTTTCCGATAACGACCTGGAACTGACCGCCGCTGACCATTGCGGTAACAACGCCTTTAATTTTGGAAGCCGCATCCTTGTCTGCCTTGTCGAAATCCTTCAGTTTGAAGCGGAGACGAGTTGCGCAGTGAGTAATGGAAGAGATATTCTCTTTGCCGCCGATTTTTTCAATGATCTGTTCTGCAATTCCTGCAGCTTTCTGCTTATCCATACATAACCCTTTCTGTCCCTTTTGTCTTTGGGAATTAACGTGTAACGTACGATTTGCCGGGCCCTGGCTTCACGTAAACGTTTACGCATCTTTAATATAGCTTTATTAAAGCAAGTTGTCAATACAAATACGTAAAGGTGTACGGATTTTTTTAATCATTTGCAAAACTATGAACCGAGGGTTATAATACTTGCGTAAAGGTTTACGTAATATGGTTTCAGACAGTACACATAATATTTCAATTAAGGACATTGCCAGAGTTGCGGGCGTCAGCATCGCTACCGTTTCAAGAGTTCTGAATAATAAAGGCGGATATTCCGCAGAGACCAAAATGAGAGTTAAGGCTGTATGTGATCAGTACGGGTTCATTTCAAACATGTCTGCCAAAACACTGCGGGAAAGCAGATCCAATACGATCGGTCTGATTCTGCCGAGTATTCTGAACCCCTACTATTCCTCGATTGCCTACTATATCGAGTTATTTCTTTCGGAACACGGGTATTCCCTGCTGATATGCAATTCAGACAACTCAGCAGAAAAAGAAATGGCAAACTTCCGGACTCTTGTGGGAAAGCAGGTCGACGGCGTTCTGATGATCTCAGGCAGAAACGAAACTGAGGAATACATCATGAGCAGAAGCATTCCTGTTGTTTTCATAGACAGAAAGCCCGGCAAATCTGTTGATATTCCCTGTATATGCTCGGACAACATATACACCGGAATTCTGGTGACCGAACATCTGATCAGCAGAGGCTGCCGTCACATCGCTTTTGTCAACGGAAGCCATTCCGGTTTTAACAGGAAGGAAAGAAGCAGAGGATATCTGCAGGCACTGGAAAGGCACAACATCAAAGCCGATATGAATTATCTGATCAAATACAAAGACAACGAACCGGTCCAGTTTGCATCAGAAGTGGCAATGTATGATTTCCTGCAGGAAGGATTCCCCCTCGACGGCGTGGTTGCATCCAGCGAACTGTGCGCAGCCGGTGTCCTGGCCGCATTGAACCGCATGAATATCCCGATTCCGGAAAAGGTAAAAGTCATCACCTTTGACAATACCCCGTACTCCCTTCTGATGAATCCCCCGCTGTCATCCGTCGAGAGAAACACTAAAATCATGGCGGAAAAAGCATGCAGCGTCCTGCTCGGATTCATCAACGGAAAACAGCCTGATCAGTATATACAGATCATTCCGTCATCACTGGTACTCAGACGGTCTACAGAGTGAACTGCAGGAAACTGCGGTTTTCTTTTTATTTCACAGCTGTGTATTGTAAAATATTAGTTACGTAAAGGAAGCAGATATGGATACTTTGTCACTGTTTGACAACCGGAATGAAACAACCCCTCTGGCAGACCGGATGCGTCCGAGAACACTGGATGAATATGCAGGTCAGAGCCATCTGATTGCCGAAGGACGGGTGCTGCGCAGGATGATTGACCGCGATGATGTGCAGTCAATGATTTTCTGGGGTCCTCCCGGTGTAGGAAAAACCACGCTTGCCAGCATCATTGCGCGTACAACGCAGGCAAAATTCATTAATTTTTCAGCTGTCACTTCCGGCATCAGGGAAATCAAGGAAGTCATGAACAAAGCCGAGCAGAACCGCTCCATGGGCACCAAGACGATTGTCTTCGTAGATGAAATTCACCGCTTCAACAAAGCACAGCAGGATGCATTCCTCCCCTATGTCGAAAGAGGTTCAATCATCCTGATCGGTGCCACAACGGAAAATCCTTCGTTTGAGATCAACTCCGCCCTTCTGTCCCGCTGCAAGGTATTTGTGCTCAACGCACTGAGTGAGGAAGATACCTTTCATCTGCTCAAGCGCGCCATCAGCGATCCCAACGGGTTCGGTGACTGGAAGATCGATATGGATGATTCTCTCATTCATATGATTGCCGCATATGCCAACGGTGATGCCCGCACTGCACTGAACACTCTGGAAATCGTCATCGTCAACAGCGAAACCGAAATCAGGACTGCTGTCGTGACAAAAGAAATTCTGGAGCAGTGCATCTCCAGAAAATCACTTCTTTATGACAAAAAGGGTGAGGAACACTATAACCTGATCTCCGCCCTTCATAAATCCATGCGCAACTCCGACGCTGACGCCGCAGTATACTGGCTGGCCAGAATGCTGGAGGCAGGAGAAGATCCGCTGTATGTCGCCAGACGGGTCGTGCGCTTCGCATCGGAAGATATCGGAATGGCTGATTCAAGAGCCCTTCAGATTGCCGTTGCGGCCTATCAGGCCTGTCAGTTTCTGGGGATGCCGGAATGCAATGTCCACCTGACCCATGCAGTTGTCTTCTGCTCGCTCGCACCCAAATCCAATTCTCTGGAAGCGGCATATATGGCCGCCGCTGAAGATGCGCAGAAAATGCTGGATGAGCCGGTTCCCCTGCAGATCAGAAACGCACCGACAAAGCTTATGGAACAGCTCGGTTACGGGAAGGACTACAAATATGCGCATGACTATGAAGGACATATCACAGCCATGCAGTGTCTCCCCGATTCCCTGAAAGACCGTCACTATTACAATCCCAGTGACCAGGGTCTGGAAAAGAAAGTCGGAGAACACAAAAAACAGATCGAAGCCTGGAAACAGTGGAAGCGCGAGCAGGAAAAGAAACAGTGAAACAGAATGAACGGCCGGTATGCTGTCACAAATCATTACAGCATCCGGCCGTTTTTTATATTCAGTTGTTGTCCTGCGTGCCTGTGTCTTCTGTTTCCGCGGGTTCTGCAGAAGGTTCCTGCGAAGGCTGGGCCGATGGTTCGGGTGTCTGTGCAGACGGTTCCGCTGTCGGTGTTTCCGCAGGTTCTGCAGAAGGTACGGGAGTTTCGGGAACTGCCGTTTCCTGCGGTTCGGGTACAGCCGAGGCCTCAGGAGCCGGCGTCGCAGTCTCCGCCGGTTCGGGAGTAACCTGAGGTGTTTCTTCGGGCTCTGCAGTTACCGCTGCCGGTGTTTCGGTATTATGCGGTTCCGGTGTTTTCTGCGGTACCTCCGTTTCAATGACAGGAGTTTCCTCAGGAATCATTTCCTCTTCATGTCCGCCTGTGCAGCCCTTTACAGCCGCCAGAATCAGCATCAGAAGCAGCGCCACGGACACTGCCAGAATAATCTCGTAATTCCGGTTTCTCCTGCTGTGTATCTTTGTAAAGGCAATATGCTTCGGTTCCCCCCTGCACGGTTTCAGATAAGGGCACTCACAGATCCTGTCAATGAATTCCCTCTCATTCTTCATCTCGTACCTGATCACACTCTGCTGCGAGGAGATCTGCAGCTGCACTCCCGCAGGCATATTTGCTTTTTCCATAATGACGGAAAGAAACGGCTTGGACCTGGCAATTGCAAAACTGATCTCATTTCTGCAGTTCACTGATTCCGCAGCATTTTTCGTGATAAATGCCAGAACCACCTCGGCGCCGAGCAGATGCTGGGCAATGTCCTCCGGCCAGTCATAGCCCGGTTCAATGCCCTGATCGTACCAGATTCTGTATCCCCGCGCTGCCAGCAGTTCCATGACACGGTAAACTTCTTCCCTGTCTTTATGAGAATAACTTACGAATATATATGGTTCTTTTCCTTCATATGCAGAAATCATGGAAGTAATAATCCTTTCAATCAGCCGGAACACCCGTGCACACGATAATCAGTCATATGCACTTCCGCGTGTCCGTCTGACGCTTATACAATAGCACACTGCACGCCGCCTTCACAAAAAAAGAACAGATGCACTGTGTGCATCCGTTCTGTGTGATTTAAAGATTTTCCCTGAAAGCTGCCTTCAGAGCCTCAGCGCATTCTTTTTCATCCGGGCCTTCAGTTCTGACAATAATTTTATCCCCTTTGGCAATATCCATACCGATGAAAGGCATAATCTTGCTTAAATCCACAATATCATCGCCTTTGATAACCACTGCCGCACTGGAGAATTCCCTGAGCTTTTTCACAATGATTCCCGCCGGACGGGCATGGATTCCCTTGGGATCTTTAATTGTATAACTGAATTCCTGCATTACGCTGCTCTCTTGACGTCCTGGTAATCGTAGCCGTTTGTAATAGCAACGATGACTGTGTCAGGATGTCCTGCCTTGGCGATCGTTTTTCTGTCGAATGACAGAAGCTTGTCGCCGGCCTTGATCTTGTCGCCGGCAGCGACGAATGCTTCAAATCCCTCGCCGTTCATGTTGACAGTGTCAACACCGACATGGATCAGGAGTTCGATTCCGCTGTCTGCCTTCAGACCTACTGCATGTTTTGTCGGGAAGACCATAACGACTTCGCCGTCGAACGGTGCATAGACAATTCCCTCTGTCGGTTCGATACCAACGGAAGGTCCCATTGTTTCCTGAGCGAATACAGGATCCGGAATATCTTTTGCGGCAATAATCTTACCGTTGACAGGTGCTTTTACGATTCCTGTTTCTGTTGAAAGAGCCACTGCATCGGGAGCGCCTGCTTCCTTTTTGGCAGCCGGAGCGGGCTGGCCTTCTTCATGCCACATGATGTTGGCAAGAACGAATGCGATACCGCCGGAGATTGCAAGGAGTACTGTGTAGAGGAGCGGGTTATTGATTGTGAGGTAGCCCGGGATACCTGTTACACCGTATGCAGAAGCACCGATACCTGTTAATGCACCGAAGATTGAACCGACAGCACCGCCGATCATACCGGCAATGAACGGCTTGAAGAAGCGCATGTTGACACCGAAGATTGCAGGTTCTGTGATACCGAGAGCTGCTGACATGGATGACGGAATAGCGATTGCCTTTGTCTTGTTGCTGACAGCCTTGAGACCTACAGCAAGACATGCACCGAACTGTGCGAAGTTGGCTGCGGAAGCGATCGGCATCCAGGTATTCAGTCCGCTCTCAGCAAGCATGCCTGCTTCGATGACATTGTACATATGATGGAGACCCATAACGACTGTCCACGGATAGATAGCACCCATTGCGCATGCACCGATCGGATTGCGTACGAGTACTTTCGCACCGGCGAGAACCCATGTTTCAAGCTGGGAGAAGATCGGGCCGATAATCGTGAATGTGATATAGGATGTCAGTAATACGGTTGTGAGCGGTGTGATGAACAGGTCGAGCATTTCAGGCACATGCTTGTGCAGCCATTTCTCGATCTGGCACATCAGGAATACCGCAATCATTACCGGAATGACATGTCCCTGATAACCTGTCTGGGCCACCGGGAATACGAAGATCTTCCATGTGGGAAGTGCGCCGTTTGCTGCGACATAATCGGCAACCGTCCACGCGTTGATGAGACCCGGATGGATCATCAGAAGACCGATAACCGCACCGAGGAAAATATTTCCGCCGAATACGCGTGCTGCAGAAATTGCAACAATACCGGGCAGGAAGACAAACGCTGCGTTTGCAACCATGTCAAGGAATCCGTACCAGTCACTGCCCGCAAATCCCGGAAGTGCTTTACCGAGAGCCTCTACGAGACCCATCATAAGACCTGAAGCTACGATTGCCGGAAGAATCGGAACGAATACGTCGCCGATCGGCTTCAGAAGCTTCTTCCAGAGCGGCTGCTGCTCAGCAGCGGCTGCCTTGACGTCATCCTTGGTTGCTGCTGTCATGCCGGTAATATCAAGGAATTCATCATAGACTTTGTTGACTGTTCCTGTTCCGATAATCAGCTGAAGCTGTCCGTTTGATTCAAACATGCCTTTGACGCCTTCAACATTATCGAGGTAATCTTTGTCAACTTTTGAATTGTCTTTAATTACCAGACGAAGACGGGTTGCGCAGTGCGCTGCCTGTGCAACATTGTCGCGACCGCCGATATGATCAACGATCTCCTGCGCACACTTACGATAATCAAGTGCCATAAATTAATACTACCTTTCCCTTTCTTGAGTATGTCCACCTGTATGCATACAGGTTCAGACCAAAATCAATTATTAATATTGTACCGTAACTTTCGGAAATGTTTAATGCTTATTCATTAATCAGTTTAAGTTTCCTGAAGCCCTCATACAGACCGTCTTCCTCTACGGAAGGAACAACGAGGTCGCTGATCTTCTGCAGTGCTTTTGCGCCGTTGGCCATGCATACCGATGTTCCGACGGTTTCAATCATCTGAAGGTCATTCATGGAGTCTCCGAAGCCGATGGTATCGCTGATGTCCACATGAAGTTTTTCGGCAATTCTGATAATTCCCCTGCCCTTGTCAAACCTGCGGTTCACCAGGTCACCGTTCTGCACATTTCCGTGTTCAGAAACTTCCTGGATCATAAATTCATAATCTTTTTCAAGCAGACTGCGCGCTTCATCAAGCTGTTCCGCCTTCTGGCACATAATAACAATCTTGTAGATCGGCTCACCGGCGTACTCATTCATCGGTCTGATGTTGAGACTCTCGGAAAGAGCCTTTCTCCATCTTTCGATTTCGGAATTGCCGCCCTCTGCATTTTTCAGGAATTCTCCCAGATTTGCATCGCCGTAGGTGTTGTCCTTTGCTTCGATTGTGCAGAAAACACCGTTCCTGTGCAGAACTTCAAGTGCTTTGTCCCTGTCCTCATCAGGCATGGGGCAGTCATAGATGACTTCATCACCGACCATTACATATCCGCCGCCGGCTGCCACCATACCGTCAAAACCGTACTTCAGCAGAGGAGACAGCATGCCGTAGTTTCTTCCTGTGCACAGAAACACTTTATGGCCGAGAGCCTGTGCTTCCTTAATCGCCTTAAGAGCACTTTCGGGCGGCACATTGCTGCCGGCAGTTACCAGTGTTCCGTCAATGTCGAGAAATATCAGTTTCATTCCTTCACCTTTTTTGCCGCTTTGACGGCTGCTTTCTTTTCGCCGGTCTTTTTTGCAGTCTTCTTCTCTGCAGGTTTCTTTACCGCTTTCTTTTCCGCAGTCTTCTTCACTGCTTTTTTTGCCGGCTTTTCAACGGGCAGTGCACGCAGGGCACTGGGCGGATTATAAGAATGCATCATCCAGATAAAGCTGTGGGCAGGAATCACGGGTGTTTCGCCTAATACTTTGTTTCCTGTCATCAGGTCAATATAATCTTCATTCTCGTGGATCCATGCCGTCTGATCAAATTCGGAGAAATTGAACAGTGCGATCAGCTTTTCACCGGCATAATATCTGCCGATGCCGAGAACGTGGTCATTGTATGTTTCAATTGTCCAGGTATCAGCCTTGGAGTCAAACAATTCATGTTCTCTTCTGATATGCTCCAGTTTCTTTATCTGCTGGAACAGCTGTCCCTGTACGGTTGACGGATCATGTCTGAGTTCTGCCTTGTCCCACTGGAAGTCGCCTCTGTGGAGATAGCGGCTGTCATCGGCCTTGAACGGATTGTTATGGTATCCGTAGTCATTCAGCTGTCCGATCTCATCACCGGAATACAGAACAGGAATGCCGCTCTGCGTCAGCAGGAATGCATGCAGCATGACATCCAGGTCAACGCCTGCCTTGATCTTGTAGGGATTGTTTTCATATAATGCAGCTTCAATTCCGGACAATGAGGCAGTGGTGCCGCAGAGTCTTGCATCTTTCAGACGCGGATCATCATTGTAGAGTTCGCCTCTTGAATCAGATCCCCACAGTTTTCCTGTCAGGAAATCATTCAGATACTTCTTGTGCGGAATCTGTTCCATGCCGAACTGCTGCAGGTAATCATAGTCAAGACCCCAGCCGATATCATCATGACATCTCAGATAGTTCAGGAATGTATACTGCTTCGGCAGTGCAAACACTGTTTCCAGCTGATGCTTCAGAAGTCTGACATCTCTGGTGGCAACCGTATGCCATGTGCTGGCCATGGTTGTTACGTTGTAGAGCATGTGGCATTCAGGCTTGTCCACTGTTCCGAAGTAAGGAACTACTTTATCCGGCTCCATGACCACTTCACCGAGAAGCAGCGTGCCCGGGGCAACAATCTGGCTGGCAATATGCATGATTCTGACCAGAGTGTGAACTTCCGGAAGATTGCGGCAGTTGGTTCCGAGTGTCTTCCAGATATAAGGCGTTGCATCAAGTCTGATAATATCAACACCGTGGTTGCAGAGATTGAGCATATCCGCAGTCATGTCATTGAACACTGTCGGATTGCGGTAGTTCAGGTCCCACTGATACGGATAGAACGTTGTCATGACAACCTTCTGTGCTTCTTCGTTCCATGTGAAGTTGCCGGGAGCTGTTGTAGGGAATACCTGCGGGACAGTTCTTTCAAACTGATTAGGAATATCCCAGTTGTCAAAGAAGAAGTATCTGTCCTGATATTCCTTCTCGCCTCTTCTTGCCCGGACTGCCCATTCATGATCTTCACTGGTGTGATTCATGACAAAGTCAAGACATACGGAAATGCCGTTTGTGTGGCATTCCTGTGCAAGACCGTACAGATCCTCCATGGTTCCCAGTTCGGGCTGAACCTTGCGGAAATTGCTTACCGCATAACCGCCGTCACTTCTTCCTTCGGGAGATTCAAGCAGCGGCATCAGATGCAGATAGTTGACTCCGCATTCCTTGATATACGACATATGTGAACGGACGCCGTTCAGTGTCTTCGCAAAGCAGTTGACATACATCAGCATGCCGAGCATTTCATTCCCCTTGTACCAGTCGGGAACGAGCACTCTCGCCTCATCCCATTCCTTCAGGAGCTCATTTCTTTCGGAATAACTCCGGTGCAGCATTTCACAGAAGTAATCAAATGCGTGCTCGTCGTGGTAAATCTCGTTGTACAGCCAGTGCATTTCATCGTAATGCTGCTGAAGTCGTTCCTTGAATTCTTTTTCCCAGTTTTCGTTAATCATTTAATTACCCTTTCAATTATTGACGGCTTTTAATAAAAGCTTCCACCTGCTCTTTTTCGGGCATCACACGGAGCGCACCTTTTTTCGTAGTAACCAGAGAAGCAGCTGCGTTTGCGAATGTCAGAATCTTTCTGAGTTTTTCTTCGTCAAGCTGATCAAGTCCGTACTCCAGTACACCGTTCAGCACGCATGCACCGAAGGTGTCTCCCGCACCTGTTGTTTCAATTGTCTTTTCCTGAAGGAAAGCCGGCACATCCACGCGCAGGTCCTTATAGCATCCTCTGCTTCCGGTGCGGCCCATGGAAAGGCAGATCAGCCTGATGGGATAATTCTCCTGCAGGAAGCGAATGCCCTCCCCGAAGTCTTCCTTTCCTGTAAACCATGTGATTTCGTTGTCAGAGATTTTCAGGACATCACAGTGCCGAAGACCCCAGTCAACCTGCTCCTTCGCCTCATCCAGGCTGTTCCAGAGCGGTTCCCTGAGATTCGGGTCAAACGACAGGATCAGTCCCGCCTCTTGCGCAATGCGCACCGCTTTCTGCGTTGCCGAGCGGGCCGGTTCATCCGTCAGCGACAGTGTTCCGTAATGCAGGACTCTGGAGTTCCTGATCAGTTCTTCGTTAATCTCGTCGGCTTTCAGATTTACATCAGCGCCCGGTTTTCTGTAGAACGAAAAATCTCTGTCTCCGTTAGGCAGCTTGTGCACAAATGCCAGCGTTGTATGAATTTCGCGGTCGTACATCAGTCCGTCCGTGCAGATTCCGACCTCTCTGACAGCATCGGTCAGCTGCTTGCCGAATCCGTCATCACCGACTTTACCGATAAATGCTGTCTTTTTTCCGAGTTTGGACAGCATGGCAAGAACGTTGCATGGAGCTCCTCCGGGATTTGCCTCAAATACAGGATTCCCCTGCTCCGAAGTTCCGTTCTGTGTAAAGTCGATGAGCAGCTCGCCCAACGCCGTTACATCCCATTTTTTAATGCTCATAATTATCCTCCGGTTATGAAAACATCTATTTTAATTATATCGTTTATTTGATAAAAAACTCCAAAAACATGCCGTCTTTGAAAACAAAAGAATCAACATGCATTCAAACCTCAAATATTTCAAGAAACATTAATTTCAGCAATAATATTAGCTGTTTGCCACCTGGCATGCTCTGGCTGCAGTAAAAAAAACCGCTGTTATTTCTTCAGCGGTCTGACTCTGTCAACAGCCAGTTTTGAGATAAATCCGGTAAATATCCCCGTCGCAACCGAAATCAGCAGGAAGTAAGGCAGAATTGCCGCAAAACGCGGTTCCATATAGAACATCGTAACGATAAGAACCTGCCCCGCCGAATGTGCCATAGCCGACAGAATTGCCGTAAACAGAAGCGAGGAATGCAGCCTGTCACAGACAATCAGAGTCAGCGAGGACAGGAAGACACCGCCGAGTGAAATCCAGAACGTACTTCCCAGAAACACGCCGCTCAGCAGGCTTCCGATGACAACACGCATAATATTCACTGCAATCATTTCCCTGACACCGAGAATCCTGACAGTGATCAGCGCAATGATATTGGCCAGTCCGATCCTGACTACCCCGAAAAAAGGAGGCAGGACTGCCGACTCCAGTATATGAAGCGCTATAGCCATGGCTGAAAGCATGGCAAGATATGTAAAATGACGGGTCCTGGTGATATTCATTCAGGTTTTTCCTCAACGTAGATAATAATATTGTTCGGCAGACATGTGATAGGCATCAGATCATCCGGTCCCATCCATCCCATATGTTCGCAGATGTGGTTGGGGCATTCGACTTCTTTGACATGCCACTTCATGTCTTTGACTTCGATTACCATTTTTCCGTAGTCACCGGTCAGTTCATATTCCTGATCAAATGCCGGATCAAACTCATATACAATCCGGTTCTGATACTGCACGGCAACTGTTACGCCGCTTGCTTTATCCGACCGGAAAATATGCATCAGCAGAATTGCCGCAGCCGCTGCCGCTGCTATTACTGCGATGATAATGATTTCCTTCTTTTTCATGCATGTATATTAAAACACTTTGACTGAAAGTACAATCCGGGCAGCTGATCAGTCAAATGCTTTTCTCCGCTCCGTTGAAAGGATCAGCTTCTGCTTCATTCCTTCGAGATCCTCATTTTCTATCATATCCCGGAACTGCTTCATCTCCCTGACGAAGCCGTCAATCTGCTCGACCAGGTAATCTTTGTTCAGAACAAACAGCTCCGGCCACAGATCCTCGTTGATTCTGGCGATCCTGGTCAGGTCCCGGAATGAATCGCCCGTATACTCAGCCAGACTGGAATTATCGCTCATATTCATCAGAGACACTGCGATCACATGTGTCAGCTGGGAAACAAAGCCGATCATGCGGTCATGCTCTTCCGGTGAAAGTACGGCAATATTTCCGAATTTCAGTATTCCGGCAATTTCTGACGCTGTCTGCAGAGCCTCTTCCGTATTCTTTCCGGTCGGCACGATGATATAGTTGGCATTTTCAAAACGCGTTTCATCCGCAAAACGGATTCCTTTATATTCCCTGCCGGCCATCGGATGACATGCAATAAACTCAACGTCACTGCGCAGAATCCTGCTGATTTCATCAATCACCGACCGCTTGACGCCGGTCACGTCCGTAAGCAGGCAGCCCGCCTTCAGATACTTCTGATTCTCTTCAATCCATTTCACAAAGACATGCGGATACAGTGCTGAAATCACGATGTCACAGTCCGCAATTACGGAAGGATCAGACGACGCTTTTTCCGCCAGTCCGCTTTCCAGTGCGTAAGCCACTGCTTTTTCATCCCTGTCCACGCCTGTCAGACGGCAGTATCCCGCCTTTTTAAATCCCTTCAGATAACTGCCGCCAAGCAGTCCCATGCCGATGACGCCGATTGATGTATCTTTTGTAATCATATCATTTCCACCTTGACACCCAGCGATGCCATATCTTCAAAGAATGCAGGATAGCTTTTTCTGACAGCCTCACTGTTTGTTATTACAACGGGACTGTCTGCGCTTTCGGCAAGAACTGCCAGAGCCATGGCAATTCTGTGGTCGTTATGGCTGTCAACCACGGCACCGCGGACAGATGTCACACCGGTAACCGTCACAGTTGAATCATCTGACTCAATCAGACAGCCCATTTTACGCAGTTCCTCTTCCATGCAGGCAATTCTGTCGCTTTCCTTGATGCGCAGCCTCTGCGTATTTAGGAATACGCTTGTTCCCCTGCACCGGGCTGCCAGTGCAAACAGTACCGGGCCAAGATCCGGACAGTCTGCCAGATCCGCTGTGAATGCTTTCAGTTCATGCGGCGCAAACAGATATCCGTCTTCCTTTTCTTCAACGGTTCCACCGGCATTTCTGATGATTGAAAGAATCTGACGGTCTCCCTGCCTGCTGAAACGGGACATGCCCTTCACATGTATTTTTTTCTGTCCGATCATTGCCAGGCAGGCAAAAAAGGCGGCCTGGGAATCATCCCCTTCAATCTGTGTGCAGAAAGGCGTGTAAACCTGCCGGCCTCTGACCGTGATCTCACTGCCGTTTTCCTCAGTCACGATCCCCGCTCTGGCAAGGGCATCTTCCGTAAGTGATACATACGATCTCGATTCATAAGGCGGAATTACGGCAATCAGGGAATCTTCCCTGAGCAGCGGAAGGGCAAAAAGCAGTCCGCTGATAAACTGCGAAGAAACGGAACCCTGCACTGCGTACCTGCCGGGTCTCAGCGCCCCTTTCACCTTCAGAAAACTGCCCTCCTGCCGGAATATCAGTCCCTGCTTTTCAAACAGTTCGCGGTATACGTTCTGCGGCCTCTCCATCAGCTTTCCGTGACCGGTGAATACAGCTTCCTTTCCCGTCAGTGAAAACAGCGGAATCAGAAAGCGCAGTGTGCTTCCGCTTTCTCCGCAGTCAATGACGGAACCGTCATAGCCGTCAGGGCTGCCGATGCCGTGCACGGCTGTCACATTTCCGTTCGTTTCAAAACGGGCACCCAGCTTCTCAAGACAGTTCTTTGTTGCCTCCGTATCATTATTCTCAACAAGATCCGTTATACAGGATGTGCCGTCAGCCAGAGCGGCTGTAATCAGCGCTCTGTGCGACAGGGACTTGCTGGACGGAATGCGCACGGATGATTCCCGCAGGAACCCCGGTGTGATACGGACTTTCATATCAGAGTGATCTCCCGACTGCCTCTGCAACCTTCGCGGCATCTCTGACAAGATCCGCAAAATTATCAGGCTTCAGTGACTGCATGCCGTCAGACCATGCTTTGGCCGGATCATTGTGGCATTCGATGATCAGACCGTCAGCCCCCGCCGCGACAGCTGCCAGGGCAACCGGCTTGACGAGGCTCCAGTTTCCCGTGGCATGGCTCGGGTCTATGATAATCGGCAGATGCGTCTTTTCCTTGATAATGGGAATAACAGCGATATCAAGCGTATTCCGCGTGTATTTTTCGAATGTGCGGATGCCCCTTTCACAGAAGATGACGTTGGGATTTCCGTTGGCAATGATGTATTCGGCCGACATAATCCACTCTTCGATTGTGGCGGACATGCCTCTTTTCAGAAGAACCGGCTTCTTCATTTTTCCTACTGCCTTAAGCAGATTGTAATTCTGCATGTTTCTTGCACCGATCTGCACAAGATCAACATATTTTTCAAATTCATCAATTTTATCTTCGCTCATCAGTTCGGAAACAACCGGCATCCCGGTCAGCTGTCTGGCATGATCCAGATACATGATTCCTTTCGTACCGAGTCCCTGGAAGCTGTACGGGCTTGTTCTGGGCTTGTATGCACCGCCCCTGAGCATTGTTGCGCCGGCTTTTTTCACATCCTCAGCGATCCGGCAGAGCTCTTCATCGCCCTCCACGGCACACGGTCCGGCAATTAATGCAATCGGCTGTCCGGCGCCGATTTTAATTCCGCCGACATCTACAACGGTGTCCTCAGGATGGAACATGCGGTTCGTCAGCTTGTAGGGAGCCTGTACGCGCTGTACATTCGTCACCCATTCATCAGCCAGGATATCCCGCTCACTCAGGTGCGTCGTATCACCGACAAGTCCGAAAACATTCCAGTTCTGACCGTGGATGATATTGACTCTCAGGCCGTATCCTTCAAACTGGCTGATCAGCCGCTCAACTTCCTTCTGCGGCGTATCTTTTTTCAATGTAATAATCATAATCTGTTTTCTCCTGCAGCTTTCAGTATTCCGCTGACCGTCTGACGGATGTCACCGTCATTGCTTACACGGATGTCTGAATATCTTTCATATAATTCCCTGCGTTCCCGGTACAGTCTCATAACCGCCTGCCGGTCTGAGGAAAGCGGTCTGTCCGAGGAAGCAAACAGCAGGTCCGGACTGCGGTCAAGCCATACAATAATTCCGTTTTCGGAAAGATAACGCATGTTTTCCCTGTTCTTGATCACACCGCCGCCGCAGGAAACAACGGTTTTCCCGCCGTTTTTCAGTTCCCTGCAGAGTTCAGCCTCCAGACTTCTGAAGTAAGCCTCCCCCCTGGCGGCAAAGCATTCCGCAATGGTCGTTCCGAGTCTGTCAGAGATCACTTCATCCATTTCAACCAGGCGGCGTCCGGTGATTTCCGCAATCATCCGTGCAGCAGTGCTTTTTCCCGAAGTGGGCATGCCTGTAAGGACAATGCTGCGGCGCTTCCGGTACAGGTAATTCATGCAGGCATCAGCCAGTTTCTCATCCATGTCCCTTCCGGTGAAAAGCCTGTCAGCTTCAAGTGCCTGCCGTACCAGCATTTCAAATCCTCCCGCCGAAGGAATCCCGTTCTGTTCCGCTTCAAAGCACAGTGCGGTGCGCAGCGGATTTGCCACGACGTCAGCCACTGCCTTCAGTCCGGAAAATTTTCCCGGATCCGCTGGAAGCGCATCATCCTCCGGATACATCCCGACAGGCGTGCAGTTGATCAGGAGGCTGTATTCTGCCTGTCTCTGATACATCTCATCATATGTCACGGTGCCTGAGCCGGATGTGCTGGCAACATCATATGCGGTGCCGAAACGCTGCAGTGCTGCCTGAACCGCTTTTGAGGCTCCCCCGCTGCCCAGAATTACCGCCCGGCCGGAAGTGTCAAACCTGTTTGTTTCCAGCATTGCCGCAAACGCCGACCAGTCCGTATTGTATCCGGTCAGTTTTCCGTTTCTGTTGACGATCGTATTGACGGCCCCGATCCGTTCTGCCGTCTCATCAATTTCATCAAGATATCTGATGACTGTCTTCTTGTACGGAATTGTCACATTGATTCCGTCAAAGTCTCTTTCTGCAAAGAACCTGTCCAGTTCCTCTTCCTTCAGCGGCCACAGTTCATAGCTGCAGTCCAGGAAAAACCGGTGTATTTCCGGGGACCAGCTGTGACCGAGAGGATATCCGATCAGTCCCAGTTTCATATTTTTTCTCCGAGCCACTGCCTTCCGTGATGACTCGCCAGCATATCCGCGATCACAAAAGCCGTCATCGCATCCACAACTGCCCTTGCTCTGTGAATGACAGCCGGATCATGTCTTCCGCCGGTTTCTATTACGGAATTTTCTTTTGTTTTGAAATTGACGGTTTCCTGTTTCAGGCCGATGGAAGGCGTCGGCTTGACTGCGGTTCTGAACAGGACAGGCATGCCGTTGGAAATGCCGCCGTTAATGCCGCCGTTGTTGTTCGTAACCGTTCTGATCCGACCGTCAGCCACCGTAAACCTGTCATTTGCCTGACTTCCGTACATATCCGCAAATCCGAAGCCTGCGCCGAATTCGATCCCCTTGACGGCGGGAACAGAAAACATTGCCTGTGCCAGTCTGCTTTCAACCGAGTCAAATTCGGGTTCTCCGATTCCCGGCTCCAGTCCGATGATCACAGTTTCCAGGATGCCTCCCACGGAATCGTGATTCCGCGCAGCAGCTTCGATTTCCTTTATCATCTTTTCCGCCGCTTTTTCACTGATTGCCGGGAACTGTCTGCTGTTCAGCAGATCAACGGTTTCTGCAAGACTTTCCTCCTGAAATGCATCATCTTCAATGCCGTGCAGATTGATAATATGCGTGCCGATCCGGATCCCCTTTGCAAAAAGCATCTGCCGCAGAACGGAACCTGCGGCTGTCAGCGGTGCCGTCAGCCTGCCGGAGAAGTGTCCGCCGCCGGAAGCGTCCTGAAATCCCCTGTAGCGGATTTCCGCCGTATAGTCCGCATGGGACGGCCTGGCCAGATACCGGATGGCATCATAGTCATTCCGTCTGACATTTGTATTCCTGATCAGCATCGCAACAGGTGTTCCTTCGGTCAGTCCGTCTTTGATTCCGGACAGGATTTCCACCTGATCCGCCTCCCTGCGTCCGGTAGACACCGCACCGAAGGCCTTTCTTTTGTCCATATCCCGTGCCAGCTGCTCCATATCCACGGCAAAACCGGAGGGAAGACCGTCGAGGACGCATCCGATGGCAGGACCGTGAGACTCTCCGAACAGCGTGATTGTTATTTCGTTTCCGATTGTATTCTTCATAATCCGATCCCTTTCCGGATATCATCCTGACTCCAGCTTTCCAGATGTCCCCTGCCGATTTCATCGACCTGCACGATTGTTACGGTATCATGATCTGCTTTCTTGTCGCTTCTGATCAGTTCACAGATCTTCTCCCTGTCCGCATCAAATCCGACAGGAAGATGCAGCCCTGCCAGAACCTTTCCGAGCCTTTCCTTTATATCTTTGTTCTTCAGTACCGTCATCATCCCGGCTGCCACGCACTCCCCGTGCAGATATGCACCGAGTTCATAAAAACTTTCGTATGCGTGTCCGTATGTATGACCGAAGTTCAGCAGCTTTCTTTCCCCGGATTCTCTTTCGTCATTTTCCACAATCTGTTTCTTCACGATCAGGCTTCGTTCGATGATTTCGTCAATGTGCTCCAAATAATCATCCTGCTCAAAGATTCTGAACAGTCCGGGATCACGGATCAGTCCTGCTTTCACAGCCTCCGCAAGACCGGCATGAAGCTGTCTGTCATCCAGTGTGGAGAGCGTATCCGGATCGATCAGAACCTGTGACGGCTGCCAGAATGCGCCTACACAGTTTTTGATGCCGCACATGTCAACAGCTGTTTTCCCGCCGATGGATGAGTCAATCTGCGACAGGGATGTTGTGGGAATATTGACATAGCGGATGCCCCTCATATACGTGGCAGCGCAGAAACCGGCAAGATCACCGACAACACCGCCGCCCAGGGCAATTACCGTATCATTTCTTGATACATGTTCCGCCAGCATGGCTGCCAGAATACTCTGATATGTTTCCATGCACTTGGAGCCTTCTCCCTGTCTGAAAACATACATCCTGCTGTCCGGATACTGGTTTTTCAGCATGTTCCTCCACACTTCGGGAACACCGTCATCACTGATGAGAAACGGATGGCCGGGATTTGCAATCACCTGTGAAGCGCGTGAAAGAACTCCCCGCTCCAGAATAATATCGTAGTCTCTCTGCCTTGTATGTACCTGAATCACCATATCGCCGCCTCCTAAATAAAAGCCGCATGGCATCATCCATGTGGCTGCAGTGTCTTCACCAGTAGATAATGCCGGACATTTCAAAGCGGGCACTATCGCAGTATGCCCGGAATCATCTAAAGTAATAAAAGTAAAACAGAACTGTTTTCTTCATATGTCCATAGTATAGATCATTCGCCTGCAAATAACAATAAACCGCTTTCCGGCCGCGCTTTTCAGTCCACCTGTGCCGCTTTGTAGCAGCCCAGAACCCTGGTTTCTATGGAATGTTCCTTCAGTTTCAATAATGCGGTTCTGACAAAGGGATCGTTCAGACTGCCGGCAAAATCAAGATAGAAACAGTAATGGAACGGCTCATCCGGAATCGGTCTTGATTCCAGCTTTACAATGTTGATGTCATTGTAGGCAAGGATCCCCATTGCATGATAAAGTGCGCCCGGCTCATGATTCAGCACAAGCATGATGCTGACTTTGTCGGCATCATCCGGAATCTCCTCCTTTGCGGCAATGCACAGAAACCGTGTCATATTGGTATCGGAGTCCTGCACTCCGGAAAGAAGCGATTCCATCCGGTAATACTCCGAAGCACGTGCCGAACCGAGCGCAGCTTTTGAATGATCACCGCACTGTCGGACATATTCGACACTTCTGGCTGTATCCTGATAAGCCACCGCCCGGATATTCGGATGGCTCCGGAAAAAATCCTGACACTGTGACAGGGCCTCCGGATGACTGTATACCTCACGGATCTCCTCAGGTTTTGTGCCGGGCAGAACTATCAGGTCCTGTCTGATCCTGACAATGATCTCCCCGACAGCCATGACCTTATGATTCTTAAAAAGATCATATGTCCGGGAAATCATTCCGGTAGTCGTATTCTCAACAGGAATCAGCGCATAATCAAGTTCTCCGGACTCACAGCTTTTCATAATATCCGGAAAATTCGTAAAGCTGACCTGTTCAATATCCTGTCCTTCAAAATAGCGCATCACGGCAATTTCGCTGAATGTCCCGTGGTTTCCCTGGTATCCTACTTTCAGTGGCATAAGCATTTCCTCTTCAATGAATCATGAGATGTTGAATGTTATAATTCTAATATGACTTTGAAGCCCCTTCAAGAAAACAGACGCATTCTGACTGCGGCTGCCGGCTATATTGCCGCACCCGTTTTAATGTGCATTCCCTTTCTCCATCATTCATGGTTTGAATACAACTACACAACTCTGATCAATGATGCACATCAGCTGACCGTCTTTATGCTCTGCATGATGCCGGATCTTGCGCTGCTGTTTTATTTTTTTCTCACTGCCGGCGCAGGCACAAAGCCCCGCTTCTCCTGGACGGCGCAGTGCATTCTGACCGCGGCACTGATCATCATCATTCTGCTGATCCCGTATCATGAGGAGCGTGATTTTCTCAGCAACCTGCATGTTCTGCTGGCCTACGCCGCGTATCTTTCAAGTGCGCTTCTTCTGTATCAGCTCATCTGGATGCGCCAGGACCTGGTCAGGATATTTCTGGCTTCCTTTGTGCTTCAGGTTTTTCTGATCATGTATTCCGGAGCCATCAGCGGGATCAGTGAAGTCCTGTACGGAATCACGCTGTCAGTGATACTCACAAAACTGAAGCTTTCATAAAAAAAGATGCCGTGGCATCTCTTTTCAGATTACTGAACGTCCCAGTAGGACCTTCTGTCGCTGTTCAGGTTGTCGCAGTAGTATCTGACTGTCAGATCTGCGGACTTCCTGTTTTCAGGCTCGACAATGAAGTGATCGCCTTCCAGCATCATTGCCAGAACTGCATCGGCGGCTGTTTCAATGTTGTCAGCTCCTGCCTCAAGCTCGTTCATCAGATCACCGGCATTAACTTCAATATAAAGCCAGTTCATGTTGTGTGCTTCCCACTTCTTCCAGTTGATGACGTCTTTGTATTCCTGAACGTCCTTCTTTGCGACTGCCGGCTTTTCTTCTGCTTTCTTTGCAGCTTTCTTAGCGGGTGCCTTCTTGGCCGGAGCTTTCTTTTCTGCTGTCTTCTTTTCTGCTGTCTTCTTTTCTGCAGTTTTCTTCTCAGCTGTCTTCTTTGCAGCTGTCTTCTTTACAGCTTTTTCAGCTGTTTCTTTTGTATTGTCTGCAGCAGCAGTTTTCTTTGCTGTCTTAGCGGCTGTTGTTTTCTTGGCGGCTGCTTTAGTTTCTTTTACTTCTTTAACTTCTTCAGCAGCCACTGTCTTTTTCTTAGTTGCCATAATAACCTCCATCAAATCAGAAGCATCTGCTTCGCAGTGTATTATATCACCTCAAAAAAAATTGTCAGCATCTGTTGCCCAATGATAAGGCTTACATTCAAAATTTTATTAAAATACTGCATGTTTTTCTCATAAAAACTGATTTAATTACGTTTATTTATCGCTTATACTATGGAAAAAAGAAAAGAGAACATTATGATCATTGACAGTGATGGCATGAAGAAAATTGAAAAAGCTTCTGGTATCCCCGTTTCAGATCTTATGGAAACTGCAGGAAAATCCTGTGCCGATCAGCTTCTGAAAGACACAGCTGAAGGCAGCAGAATTCTGATACTTGCCGGCAAAGGAAACAACGGCGGCGACGGCTTTGTTGCCGCACGTCTACTGAAAGATGTGCGCACAATACATATATTTCTGACTGACGGAGAGCCGAAGACTGATGCGGCGCGTGACGCATACAAGAAGCTCCCCAGATCCATGTTTATCGGAAAACGCAAATTTCCGCAAATACTTGCCCTGTGCGACGCAGTTGTCGATGCGGTATACGGATTCGGTTTCAAAGGAACACTTTCCGCCGAAACCAAAAAGATATTCAAGGATGTCAACGCAAGCAGAAAGCCTGTTTTCAGTATTGACATCAACAGCGGATGCGAAGCTGACAGCGGCCACTGCGACAAGGACGCCCTGCATTCGGAAGTCACCTACGCCCTTGACTGCTTCAAGCCTTTTCATATGCTGAGAAAAGAACACGGACGGTTCAGGACAGTCCGTCTGCTTCCCCTCGGACTGCCCCATGACATTCCCTCCTTATACCGGGAGATGAACGAGGAACTGTTTTTCCGTAATTTCCCCGTAAAAGCGGAAAACTCATACAAAGCTACATTCGGAAAAACGCTTCTTGCCTGCGGTTCAAAAGGAATGGCAGGAGCGGCATGCTTTAACATCCTCGGTGCACGCACTGCGGGAGCGTCCTATCTTTATGCGGCTGTGCCTGAAGAAATCTATACAATAACTGCCTCGCATTTCATGTCACCGGTTTTCAAGCCTTTTACAAGAGAAAACTGGAGGGAGGTATTCGTACCTCTGATCAAGGATGTCCGCTCCATCGGTTTCGGCAGCGGTGCAGTAAACATGCCGGACAAACGCGACATCATGGATATGATTCTGCAGGAATCCTCCGTCCCCGTTGTACTGGATGCCGAAGCCCTGCGGCTGCTTGTTCATAACACATACCTGCTGCGCTTTGTAAAGGAACCCGTTATCCTGACGCCGCATATCGGTGAATTCGCCGCCATGGCAAATCTTCCCGCGGAGGCTGTGAGGGATCAGCCCGTAACGTCGGCACTGCAGTTTGCAAAGGATTATAAGTGCATTGTAGTGCTCAAAGGCCCCAATACAATCGTCGCCTCCGCAGCCGGGGACGTTTATATCAACCAGACCGGAAATCAGGCGCTTGCACAGGCGGGAAGCGGAGATATTCTCACCGGCATTATGACAGCTGTGCTGTCCATGACTGCCGACGTATTTACCGGTGTCTGCATGTCGGTATGGCTGCACGGATACCTGGCCGAACTGGGCACACAGTCTCATTCCATCCAGGCATTCCCGCTGGAGTCCTATCCCGAACTGATGGATCAGCTGTTCAGAAAGCACGGTCTGTAATCTCCGGAAATTCATTCAGATACTGAAAAAGCCGCAGACTGCGGCTTTTGGTTTGCATCAGGCTTCAGTGCTTCATCATGCCAGTTCATTCAGCAATGTAAAGCCGAGGACCAGCAGACCGCCGATCACCTGGATCAGGCTCATCGGTTCAGAGAGTATCAGCACGGATATCAGAACAGCAGTCAGCGGATCAAGATAGCTCAGAATTGCCGTCTTCTGCCCCGGCAGTTCCTTCAGTGCCGAAAAATACAGACAGTAGGCAATACCGGTATGAACAGCCCCGATCGTCAGAAGGCACAGCCAGCCTGTCAGATCCACTGCCGCAAAGCTGATTCCCCCCTTTGCCATTACATAAGGAAATACGACAGCCGCGGCTGCCAGAAACTGCAGAAATGTCCGGTGAATTCCGTCGGTATCACGGATCATCTTGTTCAGGATCACCACAAATGCATACAGGCATGCAGCACCGAGTCCGTACATAATTCCCCTGTGATGAGAACTGCCGGTGCTCAGATCCCCTGTTCCCGTGATCATCACAATACCCAGCGTTGACATCGCAAAGCAGAACCACTGCCGTGCTGTCATTTTTTCATGGAACAGCACCGCACACAGCACCATGACAATTGACGGAGCAAAATAATAGCTGAGTGTTGCGGCGGATACTGTCGTATAGCGGTATGCTTCAAACAGCAGAATCCAGTTGACGCCCATTGCCGCGCCCGACAGCAGGAAAAAGAACAGATTTCTGCCGATTCCGCGGAAACCGCCGGTATTCTTTGTCAGAAGAAGATAAGCACCGATCATAATGACGGCGAGCACTGCCCTGAAAAGCGCGATTTCAGCTGATGTCAGCGCAATTCTGCGCACAAAGAGACTGATGGTGCCGAATATAATCACAGCCGAAGCCAGTTTCATTTCTGCATTGTTTTTCATATTTCAAATAATATCTCATTCCGCGCTGTCATAGTATGTTTTTTTCAAAATGAGTTCTGCAGGACCGGTTTTATCTCTTTCATCATCAAAAAAGCAGAACCTTCCGGCCGATCTTTTCCGAATCAGCCGGACAGTTCCGCATTAAGCCGCAGTATGCTGCACCATATCGGCAGCGATTTCTTCAAACTGCCTTGTATAGAGAGCATAATAACTGCCCTTTTTCTTCATAAGTTCCTTATGTGTTCCGCGTTCGGTGATTTTTCCGTCGCTTACCACAAGAATTACATCTGCATCCACAACCGTAGAAAGCCGGTGCGCGATCACAAAGCTTGTTCTGCCTTTGATCACAATATCAATGGCATCCTGAATCGCCTTTTCCGTCAGTGTATCAACTGAGGCCGTTGCCTCATCCAGAACCAGAATCCTGGGGTCAGCCAGAATTGCCCTGGCAAAACTGAGCAGCTGTTTTTCACCGGTGGAAAGGTTGTCTCCGCCTTCACCCACTTCACTGTCCAGTCCTTTGTCCATCTTTCCTATGACAAAGTCCGCCGAAACAAGCTTCAGAGCTTCCATGATCTGCTCATCCGTGGCATCCGGATTACCGTAGCGCAGATTGTCCCTGACCGTTCCCGAAAACAGGTGCGGTGCCTGCAGGACATAGCCGATATTGGAATGAAGCCAGAGCTGTGAGCGTTCTCTTGCATTTCTGCCGTCAATCAGCACTTCTCCCTCAACGGGTTCATAGAAGCGGCATACCAGGTTGACAAGCGTGCTTTTGCCCGCGCCTGTTTCACCTACGATAGCCACATTTGTTCCCTGGGGAACCTTCAGGTTGAAGTGCTCGAGCACCATCTCATCCCCGTCCGGATAATGGAAGCTGACATCACGGAATTCAACGTCTCCGTGCAGTTCCTCCCAGTTCTCCTTTTTCGGATGGAACGTATCGCCGTATTTTTCAATCACTTCTTCGGAATCCGCAACATCTGATTCAGTTTCCATCAGTTTTGTAAACCGCTCGATGTTAACCTGAATGGATACAAGGGACGCCAGTGTCGTGATGACTGACTGCAGCGGGTCCATCATGCCCAGAGCATACGTCATGAATACCGACAGTGTTCCGATCTGAATGATCCCGTCAATCGTCAGCCTTCCGCCCTGCCAGAGAACCATGGCAAGCGCCAGGGAACCCATCAGGGATATCACAGCGGAAAATGCACCGGAATATCTGACTGCATGAACGCTGGTGCGCTTCATGTCTGCGGTATCCTTCCGGAAATCGCCGTTGATCGTATCTTCGATTACAAGCGTCTTGATCGACCGGACACCCGTAATTCCCTCGTTGAAATTGCCTGTGATGCGGGAATTGATTTCCCTGATCTTTCTGTTCAGCTCCACCAGATGCTTCTGGAACCATGTGATCAGCACTACGGCAAACGGCACAAGGATCAGGACATACATTGCAAGCCTGGCATTTGTGGCAAGCATTACTGCAATCACAAATATCAGATAGGAGCCGTTCCATATGATATCCATCATTCTCCAGGCTACCAGTTCACCGATCTTTCCCGTATCGCTCATAATCCTGGCATGGACATAACCGACATTGTTCTGGTTAAAGTAGGAAAACGACAGTGTCTGAATATGATTGAACGACGCATTGCGGAGGTCTCTGTCAACCAGCATTTCGATCTTTCCGCAGATATATACACTGGTATAGTTGAGCGTTACCTGCGTAACAAGACAGAGCAGGTACAGCCCGATAAACTGCGGCAGGGTATCAAGTGTCTTCAGTGCGACGAAGTGATTCAGTGCATACTGATTGAACAGAGGATAAACCGCATCAAATACCGACACGGCAATGCCCATCAGAATCATGATGACAATGGTTTTCCGGTACGGCTTCACATACGGCAGGATCTTCGGTATTCCGTAAAGCGGCAGTGATGTTTTTTCGTTCATATTGCTGCCTCCCCGAGTTCTCCCTGCGATACCTGCAGGTCGTAAATCTTCCGGTAAATACCGTTCTTTTCAATCAGCTCGTCATGTGTTCCCTCCTCGGCAATTCTTCCTTTGTCAAGGACGATGATATGATCAGCCGACATCAGCGTGGTAATACGGTGCGCGATCAGAATCACCGTGGATCCGCTGACATTCTTCTTTAACGCATTGCGGATCTTCGCATCAGTTTCCGCATCAACCGCGGAGAGAGAATCATCAAACACCATGATCGGCGGCTTTCTGACAAGCATCTGGGCAATCGCCGTACGCTGCTTCTGACCGCCGGAAAGCGTCACGCCGCGCTCACCGACATAAGTGTTGTAGCCTTCCGTAAAATGACTGACGGATTCATCGAGAGACGCAATGCGCGCCGCCTCCCTGATCTGCTTCATATCGGAAACATGACCGGCAATGCCGATATTTTCCGAAAGGGTTCTGGAAAACAGATACGGTTCCTGCAGAACCATGCCGATGTTTCCCCGCAGCCAGTCACTCTTGATGTCATTGATATCAACCCCGCCGACGGTAATCCTTCCGCCGTCTTCGGGAAGTACATACAGTCTGTCAAGCAGATTCATCAGCGTGCTCTTTCCGCTGCCCGTTGCGCCAAGAATTCCCACGGTACTGCCTGCTTTTACGGTAAAGGTAACATCATGCAGAATGCCTGCGGATGAATTCTCATACTGATATGAGACATGATCAAAGCAGATATCCCCGTGCATATCAGGTGTCAGTTCACCCGTTTCCTGTTCGGTTTCCGCATTCATAATGTATCTGAGACGGTCAATCGCAATATTCGCTCTTGAAAGTGATGCGATCACTCTTCCGAGCAGTCTCACCGGCCACGTCAGCATGCTGTTGTAGGCAATAAAGGCAATGAAGTCCCCTGCCGTCAGCTGTCCGTGCACGCAGAGCCACGAACCGTAACACAGAACCGTCAGGATCTGCAGCCATGAAATCAGATCACCTGAAGTCCAGAACGCACCCAGGAGCTTCATCAGATAGATCCAGTGGTCCGTATAAATGTTATTCTGTTTTTCAAAGCGCTGACGCTCATAAGCCTCACGTCCGAAGGCACGTACAACCCTGACCCCGGTCAGATTTTCCTGTGCGATTGATGAGAGTCTTCCCTCTTCCTCATCCGCTTTGCGGAAGGAAGAACCGATCATCCTGTGGAAAATGATGCTGTAGGTGATGATAACAACAAAGAACGCACAGGATGCCATGGCAAGACGCGGATGAATGGACACCATGAAATAAACAGCAAGCGTAATCAGGAGTGTAATCCTGAACAGCGCCGTCAGCATTTCGGCAACGAACATCTTGACCTGTTCCACGTCAGAGGTGCATCTCTGAATAATATCACCTGTATGATTTTCGCTGTGCCACTGGCTGGGCAGACGGATGATATGCTCAAACAGACTGTTCCGCATTCTCTCCACAAGCGTCTCCGCCCCTTTTGCGTTATTCAGCTGAAAAAGGAAACGGCAGAGTGCCGCAAGCAGTGCAACACAGACCACAGCCAGGGCAATCACGCCCAGATGCGTCCTGAAGTAGGCAGCCCCTCCGGCCTTTTCGACAAGTGCATTGACCACAGCCGGAAGCCTGCTTCCCTGCTGATCAATCACAGAGTCTACAGTGTATCCGATGATTTTCGGATTCAGCAGTTCCAGCAGAGATGTCATGCATGCAAAAAACAGCGCAAAACCGAAATATCTTTTGCTGCCCCTGAGAAAATATACGATCATCCCTGATCTTGAATCAAACTGTTCTTTTTTCATAATCTTTCACACAAGCCTGTATATCATATCAGAAATCATATATGAATGACACGATAAGGCACAATTTTCTTTATCACGCACGGTCTGAATCTGCCGGACACATGTCTGCACCGGAGGATATAAAGAAAAGCTGTCATGCGACAGCTTCCTAAAGGTTTTCAATGACAGATTTATACAGTTTCCGGAAGAAGTACAGCGACAGCATCAGCGATACTGCCTCAGCAATCGGAAATGCCCACCAGACATTCGTAACTGCACCCGTCAGGGAAAGAAGGTATGCCGCAGGTATCAGAATGACAAGCTGTCTTCCGATCGAAATGATCAGTGAATATACACTCTTTGAGAATGCCTGGAAGATGGAACCCATGGCTATGCTGGCACCGGCCACCGGGAACTGGATGGAAATAATGCGCAGTGCGGGGATGCCGATCCTGAGCATTTCGGGTGAAGCATTGAACAGTCCGAGCAGTGTTTCGGGAATCGTCTGCATGATCACCGTGCCGATCACCATAATTGTGACAGCCAGTGTCATTGAGAAACGCAGCGCCTCACCGATTCTTTCCTTGTTTCTGGCTCCGTAGTTGAATGACAGCACCGGAATCAGACCGTTGTTAAGTCCGAATACAGGCATGAAGAAGAAACTCTGAAGCTTGAAGTAAACACCGAATACAGCCGTCGCCGTAGAAGAGAATCCGATGAGGATTCTGTTCAGCATATATGACATTACCGATCCGATTGACATCATGAGAATAGACGGAACACCGACATTGTAAATTCTTCTTACAATGTTCCATTTCGGATGGAGAATCCTGTCGAACGAGAAATGAATTTCCCTGTTCTTCTTCAGGTTCATGATCAGTCCGAGAACTGCAGCTATGCACTGTCCGATGACAGTTGCGTATGCAGCACCCGCAACGCCCATCCGCGGCAGTCCGAAATAGCCGAAAATCAGAATCGGATCAAGAATGATATTGATCACGGCACCGGTTGCCTGGGAAATCATGGAATAGACAGTCAGACCCGTGGACTGAAGAAGACGCTCAAATGTCATCTGGAAAAACAGACCGAACGAGAATATCGTGACAATTGACAGATATGTCCGGCCCATCGAGACAATCTCGCTGTTGGATGTCTGGGCAGCGATAAACGGACCTGCCGCAAACAGACCGATCAGCAGGAACAGGACAAAATTCAGAAATGTCAGAAGAAGTGCTGTATTTGCGGCGTCATCCGAACGGTCGAATCTTTTTTCTCCCAGCGATTTGGAAAGCAGTGCATTTACACCGACCCCGGTGCCCGAACCGAGAGAAATCATCAGCGACTGAAGCGGGAACACCAGTGTTACCGCAGTCAGCGCATTTTCGTTCAGCTGGGCAACAAATATGCTGTCCACGACATTATATAAAGCCTGTACAAGCATTGAGATCATCATCGGCAGTGACATTGATATGATCAGCCGCTTTACGGGCATTACCCCCATTTTGTTTTCTTTCTGTTCCATAATTACCCCCTCTTCAATATGCCATTCCGGACAGATGCCTTCAGAACATGCCGTCCGGTCAGTTATCCGCTGTTTTTGTACCCTCACCGGATTATAACTATCATACCTCCCTGACAATGCATCTGTCACAGGATACAATCAAAAAAATCTGCAGAACAGCAGTGCGGTTTTCTGACCGCAATTGTTCCGCAGACTGTTTTTCCGATATTCTCCGAGACGGGTGATTACAGTTCGGGGTATTTTTCCCGGTTCATATATTTTCTTTCCAGACCGAGGCACAGACTCAGCCAGTTCGCTGCAGTACGGATTGCGTTGCCGCAGTTAACATGATATTTATGCCAGATTCTCATCGCATAGATTCCGCCCTTCTCAAGAGCTTTCCGGATTTCAAGCACTTCCTTCCTCTTTTCATCGGAAAGTTTCAGTTTGAGTATGTAGTCAATCGAGTCAATGCTGTCCCTGGCGATATAAGCATTGTTGTGAATGACAGTGCCGGCCTGCAGTGCCATTCTGAGAATATAATTCGCATTTGTTTTATATACTGCGCCTTTTGTTGTATTCTCTCCGTGCCTTCTGTAGGACATCAGCACTTTTGGCATAAAAGACAGATCCGCATCGAGAGCAGCAGCTGTCTGATATGCAAAATTATCATAGGAAATCGTTTCGGGGAAATCAGGATCGCTCATCATGCTGCGGAGTGCAAGAAACACCTGCCTGTCCACGAAGAGATTGCAGCCGAAAACTCTGTGGGTGAAAAAAGAATCCATCGGATGTTTGATCTCATACTGGTACGTAGACGCAAAATCCGGGTCTTTCAAATTCCCCTGATCATCGATGATTTCCATATTGCAGGTGAAGCATATCGGTTTGTCCGCTCCTTTTTCCCTTCTGACTTCCTCTGCTTTTCTGACATAAGACTCAAGTTTATCCGGTTTCCAGACATCGTCGTTATCAAGAAAAGCATAATAGTCATAGGAATCATTTTTCGTATCAGCGTTAATGATAAGATTGCGGTTATTGCCGTGGGATCCGTGTCTTCCCGTATCATTTCCCATCAAAAGAATCCGGGGATCCCTTGCCATAAACTCACGGATGATCTTCATGGTCGCTTCATTTGCATTATCATCTGCCAGCATCAGCTCCCAGTTCGCATACGTCTGGTTAATTACGCTTTCCAGTTCTTCACCGATATACTTTTCCGAATTCCATAAAGCGCTGATTATTAAAACTTTTGGCTCTTCCATAAAACACTGATGATTGAAATCTTTTCTGATTGACCGGAATACTGACAAAAATCAGTATGAATGACACAGAACAGCGATTATCAATATCCTTCTTTCTACATAATAAAATAGCACTTCATTGCGTTTGTTTCAATTTTTTTGACTTTTGTTCGAAATTTTGTTTATTTTTTCATCTGTTCATATGAATCCGATGCTGTAGGTTTTAACCGTGTCCGCATGACGGAAAATCAAATCCGGCGGAAATAACGCTTTTTTCTTTCAGATGAAGCACAAAGCCGTCTCCCTGTTCAGGAACTGCAGACCGGTGCATCTTATGCCCGGCACATGATTTCCCGGATACCGCAGGTAAGAGGTGCTGTTTTTGATCGCCGGCAGGAAACGTGTATAATAATGTTTATTGATTTCCGAAGAAGCCGCTTCGCTGTTTTCAATACCCGGAATCTGATTCACCGGGCGGCAGGCGGTTTGCCGGGATCACGGATCATTTTAAAAACAGCAGATATTCCGCCATAAAATCCGGACAGACACGTGCACATCTGCGGTCTCTGTCCGACCGGTGGTCCGGGCCGGCATCCAATCCGGAAGGAAAGGAGAAATGCAGACTGTACTGATCTTTGTAAGTACGGTCAGCATGTACCAGTAAAATGACTGCTATTATCGGAGCAACATCCCATCCCGATCTGACGGGAAAATACGCAATGATGACCCACACTGTCAGCGACACCTATATCAGTTCCGTATTCAGGGCCGGCGGTACTGCGGTCATTCTTCCCTTTACTGCCGATGAAGATTCCATCAGAAAGTATGCGGAAATGATCGACGGTCTTCTCGTGCCGGGAGGAATTGACGTTAATCCGCTTCTCTACAACGAGGAGCCTCATCCCCTGCTCGAAACAACGAATATGACTTTCGATCGATTCGAGATCGCACTGATCAGAGAAGTCATGAAACTGAAAAAACCCGTCTTCGGAATCTGCCGCGGACATCAGATCATCAACGTTGCCCTGGGCGGAACACTCTGGCAGGATATGTCCCTGCAGTCACCGGAAACCTTCCGGCACCGCCAGGTTGAAATGGGCAGGGCAGCTGTCAGCCATAAGGTTTCCATCTGGCCCGGCACCCTGCTCCATGAGATCCTCGGTGATGAAATCATGGTCAACAGTTTCCATCATCAGGCCATAAAAAAACCGGCTGACTGTCTGAGAATTACAGCACAGGCATCCGACGGAACGATCGAAGCTGCCGAGGCAGCCGATTATCCTTACCTTCTCACCGTACAGTGGCACCCTGAAAGCTTCGTTGATATCAGCGGTCATCCGATGCACAGGCTCTTCGAAAGATTTGTTCAGGAAGCCGAAAAATACGCAGCACAGAAATAAAGGCACATGTGTGCCTTTTTATCTGAGCATGTATGTATTGAGAATATATCTGTTTCCGTCCGGCCATTCGGTTTCTCCGGAAGATACAAGCCGGAAACCGAAAGACCTGCACAGGGCAGTGCTCGCAGTATTCTCCGCCCTGCAGGCATATATGAAATTGCCGGCGTGAAGACGGTTCAAAGCCAG
>JAILGV010000187.1 GCA_024696355.1 Solobacterium sp. | reverse complement strand
TCGTAATATGCCGGTTCGCACGACATATTGATCAGGATTACAGCTTCCGCTCTGTCATTCTTTCTTCTATAGGCAAAAATCTGAGAATGTTCATGAAGCACTTCAGTATAATCTCCGTCAGTCAGTTCGCTGTGCTTCCTTCTCAGCTCTGCCAGATTCCGGTACCAGTTCAGCACGGATTCCGGGTCGGCATTCTCTGTTCTGACATTGTACTTCCGAAAGTCATCGTTTACGCAAAGCCATGGTGTTCCTTCCGTAAAGCCGGCATGCCTGCTGTCATCCCACTGCATCGGCGTGCGGCTGCTGTCTCTGGAAAAGCGGTGTATGCCTGCCAGTGCCTCCTCTTCCGTATATCCTTCACTGAGCGCAAAGGCATAATGATTCTTTGTCGAAACATCATTATAGTCATCCGCGGAAGGCCATCTGACATTGACATATCCCAGCTCCTCCCCCTGCATGACAAACGGGCTTCCGCGCATTGTCATAAGCAGAGTTCCGAGTGCTTTTGCACCGCTGATGCGGTCGGCATTTTCCGGAAGAAAATGATTCACTGACCTCGGCTGGTCATGATTCTCCAGGAATACCGGATACCATCCGTTTCCGGCTGTATTCTTCTGACTGTCCGAAAACAGTTTCTTCAGCCCGGGAAGCGTCCAGCTTTCCGTTCGGCACCAGTCTGCTTCATCCGGCAGATCAATCAGCACGTGGCTGAATTCAAACAGCATATCAAACGCACCGTCGTCTCCCACCCATCTGTGCAGTTCCGATGCGCTGACGCCGTTGGCTTCGCCTACGGTAAAAATATCAGTGCCTCTGACAGCCGCATCCCTGAATTCCTTCAGAAAATCAAGGATGCCTTCGGTATTCGCAGTCGCCGCATGAATTGCCGTCATGCCGTCGGAAGCGTCAGGCACGCCGTCGGTAAATTCAGGCTTTTTAATATAGGCGGCAGCGTCCATCCGGAAACCGCCGATTCCTTTGGATACCCAGAACCGCGCCGCATCGATGAGGGCCTTTCTGACCGCCGGATTCTCCCAGTTAAGATCAGGCTGTTCCTTCAGGAAGGTATGCAGATAATACTGGTTTCTTTCCCTGCAGTATTCCCATGCCGGACCGCCGAAAATACTGCGCCAGTTTGTCGGCGGACTTCCGTCGGCTTTTGCATCCCTCCAGATATACCAGTCACTCCGGTCATTGTCCCGGGATGACTTTGATTCCAGAAACCACGGGTGGCGGTCGGATGTATGATTGAATACCAGATCCATGACAATCCTGATATTTCTTTTTCCCGCCTCCGCAATCAGATTCTCCATATCGTCCATAGTTCCGTACATCGGATCAATATTGTAATAATCTTCAATATCATATCCGTTGTCCGCCTGCGGCGACACATAGCACGGCGTCAGCCATAAGGCTCCGATTCCGAGTGACTGCAGATAATCCAGCTTTGAAGTGATTCCGTTCAGATCCCCGGTTCCGTCACCGTCGGAATCCTTGAAGCTCCTCACATATACTTCATAAACAGGACTCTTCTGCCACCATTTCAGTTCCCGCTTCATATCTGTCCCTGTTCCGTTTCCTTCAGTTCAGACATCCTCTGATCCCACTCATTCACGACATCCAGAAAATCATCCATGTCAACCTGGCACCATCTGCCGATTCCGTCCTCCGCCAGTTCATCATAAAGAATGATGTAGTCCGGGAAGATCACCAGATGACATCTGTTTCCCCGCAGCTGCGCCCTGTCGCGGCTTCCGTCAAGAACGGCATCAAGTTCGTTTTCAAAGGCTTTGCGGAACTGGCTCATGTCAGTCATCATGAATTCAGCCAGCAGTTCATACTTGTCATCCGCAAATTCAATGATCTGTTTTCTTTTGGTATTGTTCTTTCCGCGCAGTCTGATCTCACGGTAATTATGTTCCAGCATAGGCTACTCCTCTTTGACCGGATAAGCAGTGACAATTCTGCCGTCATCCCCGGTCACAATATCTATTTCAAAGCCGGCATCGCAGATTCCGGCATACAGATCCCCGCTCAGCTTCTCCATGTTTTCATATGCCTGATTGACCGCATCAATGACTTCCTGGGGCGACATATCATCCGGAAAGAATGACGAATAGCCTTTGTTTCCGGTCTTGGGTACACCGTCCACTTCCACCATGGCAGTATATACGCCGTAACGGTCCTCCTCAGACCTGGTTCCCTCCACAATTTTTCCGGGTGTATCAGCGACACGGTCATAATGATAACCGTTGCCGTTTCCCTTCTGATTGATCTCCCCGTAAAAAATATGAACGATTGTACTGTCGTAAAACAGTTCCGTATGTTCCAGGGCCCTGATATCAGCGTCCGTGTACAGAACTTCCTCTGCGGCCGCGGGAGTATCCGGCTGCACGGGCACCGGCTGAAATGACGGTTCCGCAGGTCTTCGGAATGCCGTCTGATAAAGAGTGAACCCGAGCCAGATGCCGATCAGGATATACAGCAGAAACGATCTTTTCTTCATGGTTTTATTTTAATTAGTTTGTACCGCACTGACTATATTTATTCACTGCATGCACGGGCCGAATATAAAAAACTCCCCGGAATGAAATGCCCCATTGAAAATGGAGAGTTCAGAAAAACCGCGGAATATCCTCTTGTACACTTAAAGTGCAGGAGGATTTTTCTTTATGGCAACGATAAAACAGTATATAAATACATGAAAATAAACTGAATTTCGTTCAGCCCTTCGGAACTTTCTCCTACTATGGCTTCTGCTGACTTCTCATCATTCGTTGTTACTACGCTTTCCACTGCGTGACGTTCTTCACCTCGTTTCCTGCGTTGATGAGACCTCCCGGGGTAAGACACATCTCTTTCCTGCCATCTGCCCGCCTCATTTACATGTCATATTCAGTAACTATTCGGACTTTACGTTGTT
>JAILGV010000164.1 GCA_024696355.1 Solobacterium sp. | reverse complement strand
TGCCGGAAATCCCGGAATGACTGCGGTATACGCACTCTCTGATTCCATTGCCATAGGAATGATCAGAGCTCTGCACGACATGCACAGGCGCGTGCCTGACGATATTTCCGTAATCGGCTTTGACGGCATTGAAATAGGCCGTTATCTGACGCCGAGACTCTGCACGATGAAGCAGGACACGGGAATACTTGCGGAAAAGGGTGTGGAAACTCTGATGCAGAAGCTGCGTACGGATACGGAGGGTGATCCGGTCCATGAGATGATCAGTTCCAACTTCATCCGCGGGGAAAGTGTCAGAAACCTCAACGGCACAAACATGAAGTCCTGAACAGAGGACTGAGAAAAGAGGGAGTCTGAATGATCAGACTGCCCGGAAACACAGAAAACAGAAAATTTTCTGGGTAATAATTTCGCAAGGGAGGAAGAAAACATTATGAATGCGAAAAAGTTATTTAACGCCGGACTGTCATTTGTACTGGCAGCCGGACTGCTCGCAGGATGCGGCAACGGTGGTTCCGCAGCCCCGGCAGAATCCGCAGCACCTGCAGGAAACGATGCAGCTCAGCCGGTTGATGTTGCACTGACTGTATGGTCACCGTCCGAAGACCAGGCTGGCGACAACTGGCTCCAGAAGGAACTCGATGCCTTCCAGGCAGCACATCCTGAATGGAACATCACATTTACAACCGGTGTATGTCCCGAAGGCGATGCTCTGAAGAACATCACAACAGACGCTGAAGCAGCCGCAGATGTATTCCTGTTCGCAAACGACCAGATTCCGGGACTCCTGCAGGCTGAAGCACTCGCTCAGCTCGGCGGCAAGACACTGGATCAGATCAAGTCACAGAATTCCCAGACAACTGTTAACTCCGTCAGCTACAACGGCGGTGTATACGGCGTTCCGTTCACAGGAAACACATGGTTCATGTACTATGACAAGAGAGTCTTCTCCGAAGATGATGTCAAGAACATTGACAAGATGCTCGAAGTCGGCAAGGTTGGATTCCCGCTGACAAACTCCTGGTACTTCGCTTCATTCTATGTAGCAAACGGATGCACACTGTTCGGCGCTGACGGTTCAGATGCCGCTGCAGGAATTGACTTCTCCGGTGACAAGGCAGTCGCAGTTACAAACTACCTGGTTGACCTCGTTGCAAATCCGAACTTCGTTGACAGCAACGGACTTTCCGCAAGCACACTGACAGACGGAACAATCAATGCATACTTCTCCGGAACATGGGACTATGATGCAGTCGTAGCCGCAATCGGTGAAGAGAATGTCGGCATCTGCGCAGCTCCTACATACACACTCAACGGTGAAGAAAAGCAGCTCAAGGCATTCGCAGGTTCCAAGGCAGTCGGCGTCAACAAGAACAGCAAGGCTCCGGAACAGGCAGTTGCTCTGGCAGCATGGCTCGGCGGACCGGAAGCTCAGAAGGACCACTATGATATGAGAAACATCATCCCGACAGATCTTTCCATCAACGTTGGTGATGACGCTCTGGCAAAGGCACAGATGGATGCCATGGACTTCGCTTCCATCGTTCAGCCGCTGCAGGAAAACATGGGTCTCTACTGGACACCGGCACAGACACTCGGCGAAGAAATCGTCAAGGGAACTGTTACACACGACAACGCAGCTGAAAAGACAGAAGAAACAAATAAGGCAATGAATTCAGCTGCTGTCAACTGATCAAAAAATAATTAACTTTAAACAGATGATGTGTCCCGGGTAATCCCGGGCACATCATTATGCGGAAAGAAAGGATAAATTATGGCGGCTGAAATAAACAGAAAGAATACGGTTGCCGCGGCCGTCCTGAAGGGAGATCTCTGGACAAGACTGTCCATGATCTTCATGGGAGCGGGCCTGTTCGGCCATAAGCAGAAGATCAAGGGCATTATTGTTTTTGTTATCGAGCTGGCGTTTATCTTCTTTATGGCGGGCACAGGTATTTCCAGACTGGCGGAATTCCCGGGTCTGGGCTCGGTGGAGAGCGGTGAAGTATTCAATGAGGCCAAGGGCATCTTTGAGTATACAAAAGGTGATAACTCCGTCCTGATCCTGCTGTACGGTGTGGTAACATGCTTCGTCATTGCAGCATTTATCGTTCTGTGGGTTCTGCAGATGGAAAAATCCTATGCTCTGCAGAAGGATATTGAAAACGGGGAACATGTACCGACATTCGTGGAAGATGTCAGATCACTTGCGGACGGCAATCTGCATATCACGCTGATGACTCTTCCGTGCCTTGGTATTCTGGTATTCAACATCGTTCCGCTGGCATTCATGATCTGCATGGCCTTCACGACATATTCCAAGGAAGGCAATCATCTGATCCTGTTTGACTGGAACGGACTGACACAGTTCTTCAGAGTCCTGAATATGAACGGGAATATCGGCAAGCAGTTCTGGAGCGTTCTGTCCTGGACTGTTATTTGGGCGATATTTGCGACATTCCTGAACTACATTCTCGGTATGATTCTCGCTATGATCATCAACCGCAAGGATACAAAGGGCAAGGGATTCTGGAGATTCTGCTTTGTTCTGTCGATCGCCGTGCCGCAGTTTGTATCCCTGATGATCATGAACATCATGCTGCAGCCGTACGGTGCAGTGAATGTCATTCTTCAGAATGCGGGACTGATCAAGTCACCGATCCCGTTCTGGACAAACGCAACGCTTGCAAGAATTACGATCATCGTAATCAATCTCTGGGTAGGTATTCCTTATACCATGCTTCAGGTAACAGGCATCCTGCAGAACATTCCTGAAGAACTTTATGAAGCGGCGAGAATGGACGGCGCAGGTCCGGCAACGATCTTCTTCAAGATCACACTGCCGTACATGCTGTTTGTAACAACACCGTACCTGATTACTTCGTTTGTCGGAAACATCAACAACTTCAATGTCATCTACCTCCTTTCCGGAGGCGGACCTACATATGTCGGAGATACCGCCGGCCAGACCGACCTGCTTGTTACATGGCTTTACAAGCTGACGATTGACCAGCAGTACTACAACATCGGTGCTGTTATCGGTATTCTGACATTCGTCGTTCTGACAATCGTTACACTGATTACGTACAGAAATTCAAGCTCCTATAAGAATGAGGAGGCGTTCATGTAATGACAGCGATGGAATTGAAAAAGGAAAACAAGCGTCCCCTGAAGAGGAGACTCGGCAATCTTGCCGTGCACCTGTTCCTTGCTCTGCTGGCCTTTATCTGGGTCATGCCGATTGTATGGATCGTGCTCACAAGCTTCCGTGCCGAACCGGGTTCCTACGTAAGTACGTTCTTCCCGAAAGGCTATACGCTGAACAACTACATCAAGCTGTTTACTGACAGGGCGGTTCTGAATTTCCCGAAGATGTTCAAAAACACTCTGATTATTGCCATATTTACATGCATGATCTCCACCTTCTTCGTGCTGTCGGTATCCTACAGCCTTTCCAGAATGAGATTCAGCTTCCGTAAGCCTTATATGAACCTGGCCATGATCCTCGGCCTGTTCCCGGGCTTTATGGCAATGGTCGCGCAGTATTATATCCTCAAGGCGATGGGTCTTTCCGAAGGCGCCATGATCCGGTATGCGCTGATCATCGTATATTCGGCGGGCACCGGTCTGGGATTCCAGATCGCAAAGGGATTCTTTGACACGATACCGAAGTCCATTGATGAGGCGGCAATCATTGACGGCGCCACACAGTGGCAGGTATTTACAAAGATCACGATGCCGCTGTCGAAGCCGATCATTATCTACACCGTTCTGACATCATTCATCGCACCGTGGGTTGACTTCATTTTCGCGAAGGTCATCTGCCGTGCCAACGGTGACCAGTTTACGGTTGCGATCGGTCTGTGGAACATGCTTCAGAAGGAATACATCAACCAGTGGTATACCTGCTTCGCAGCCGGTGCGGTTGTAATTTCGGTCCCGATTGCACTGCTGTTCCTGTACATGCAGAGATTCTATGTTGAAGGCATGTCCGGAGCGGTCAAGGGATGAGAACGGCAGGAAAAGTCATCAGAGTATTATGCATATCAGGAACGCTGTGTCTGGCTTCCTGCAATGAGACGGCGGACATGTCTGCCGTCTCTTCTATGCAGATGGAACAGCTCAACAGCCAGCTTGTACTGCATATGCCTGATGACGGATGGCGTACGACATATGAGATATTTGTGCCTTCCTTTTATGACAGTGACAGTGACGGGATCGGAGATCTGAAAGGAATTACCGAAAAGCTCGATTATCTCAATGACGGCATTGAAATGACTTTTGATGATCCGGCATATTCACAGATCTGGCTGACTCCGATCTGTGAGGCGGTCTCATATCACAAATACGACGTGACGGATTATCTGGCGGTGGATGATGATTTCGGCTCCATGGCTGATTTTGAAAACCTTGTGCAGGAATGCCACAGCAGGGGAATCCGCGTGATTTTTGACCTTGTTGCCAATCATACCTCAGACAGGCATCCGTGGTTTCAGGAGGCGGTTTCCTACATTAAGAGTCTTCCGGAGGGAAAGGAACCTGATGCTTCGGAATGCCGGTATGTCGATTACTACAACTTCGCAAAGAAGGGCGGAAACGGCTTTGAAAAGATTCAGGGAACCGATTGGTTCTATGAAGCCCGGTTCTGGGGCGGCATGCCTGACCTGAACCTGGACAGTGAACAGGTCAGGGATGAGATCCGTGAAGTGATCCGTTTCTGGAGCGAAAAAGGCGCTGACGGCTTCCGGCTGGATGCCGTGACATCGTACTACACGGGAGATACGGAAAAGAGCGCGGCATTTACGGGATGGATCAAGCAGACTGCGCTGCAGTACAATCCCGACTGCTATGTGGTCGGTGAAGGCTGGACGGATCAGAGGATCTATGCGCAGTATTATGCGGACGGCATTGATTCCATGTTTGATTTTGCCTTTGCCGGACAGGACGGCATTATCACCCGCGTTGTCAGGGGAAATGAACCGGCCTCCGCTTTTGCAAAGGCGCTTGAGAATGAAGAGGCGCTTTATTCCTCCTACAGCAGCACATATATCAACGCACCGTTCTACACCAATCACGACATGGCCAGAAGCACCGGCTATTATGCCGGAGATGACGGCAGCCGGACAAAGCTGGCCGGGGCACTCAATCTTCTGATGAGCGGCAACGCGTTTGTCTATTACGGCGAGGAGCTCGGAATGAAGGGTGCCGGTAAAGACGAAAACAAGCGTGCGCCGATGTACTGGAGCGCCGATGCGGATGCCCAGGGCATGTGCGACGGACCTCCGGCAATGGACAGCGTTGCCATGAAATTCCCTTCGTATGAAGAACAGAAAGACGACCCGTATTCGATATTCAACTACTACCGCAATGCGGTCAGGATCCGGAATGCATTCCCGGTGATCGCAAAAGGCAGAACCGCCGCCCAGGATATTTCGACGGACAAGGTCTGCGCCATGATCCGCTATGAAGAAAACGGGGAGGATACACCGGTATACATCCTGATCAATACTTCCGAAGAAAATCAGACTGCGGATGTCGGCTACATGAATGAGGAACTTGTTCTTTCCGCGGTTCTTCTGACCGGTGAGCAGCCGGTTGTATTTGAAAACAATAAAGTGCAGCTGCCGCCGTTTGCCGTGGCTGTACTGACGGGCAGATAATGTACGATACATATATCTTTGATTTTTACGGGACACTGGTGGATATTCATACCGATGAAAACAAAATGTCCTTCTGGATCGCATTTTCCCGTTTCTGCAGGAAATACGGTATTTTCATCAGGGCGGACAAACTCCGCAGAATGTACCGCAGGGAAGTCGGAAAAGAGATCCTGCGCACAGGCAGAAGTACGGGATACCGGTATCCGGAGCCCGATCTTCTGAAGGTGTTCTGCAGGCTCCTTCCCGGGCTTTCTTCTGCGCAGGTCCGTGAGGCTGCATGGCAGTTCAGACTGCTGAGCAGGGACAGGTTTGAAGTATATCCGCATGTGCGGGAGGTCCTTGGTCAGCTGAAGGCGGAGGGAAAGACAATCTGTCTGCTTTCCAATGCCCAGGCCTGCTTTACAGATCCGGAACTGGATGAATCGGGACTGCGGGAATACTTTGACATCATCCTGCTTTCCTCCGACTGCCGGATGAAGAAGCCGCAGCCGGAGTTCATGGAGATTCTGCTGGAAGGCAGGGACAGGAAGCGCTGCATTATGACAGGCAATGATTTTGAAAGTGATGCGGCGTCTGCCTATGCATGCGGTGTGCAGGCGGTGTTTCTGAATACTTACCGTCAGAGTGAGGAGGAGATCGGGAAATATCTGAAGAAGTATCCCGGCACTTATGTAATCGCTGACGGCGATATTGCAAAACTCAGGGAGGTGGCGGAATGCCGGAATGGCTGAAAGACGCA
>JAILGV010000154.1 GCA_024696355.1 Solobacterium sp. | reverse complement strand
TTGACCTGATGCTGAAAGGGGTGTTTGACAGTGAATAAGTATCTGCTCGGAATCGACAACGGCGGAAGCGACATCAAATGTGCTCTTTTTGATACGGAAGGAACGGAAATCGCTTCATCGAACGTACAGGTACCCATCGCGGCGCCTGTCCCGGGATATACAGAACGGGACGCGGAAGAGGTCTGGCAGGCAAACGCAGAAGCTGTCAGGGAAATATTGAAGAAGGCGGAAATCGATCCCGGAGACATCTGTGCCGTCGGAATTACCGCCTACGGAAACGGAATGGTGCTTACGGATGAAAATGTCCGTCCGGTGTATCCGGTCATTGTATCGACGGACGACCGTGCCGCCGAACTGTGCAGCGAATTCAAGAAAAACGGAACGGAGCGGAAACTGTTTCCGCATACCAGGCAGACGCTCTGGTCGGCACAGCCGGCAGTCCTTCTGCCGTGGTTTCAAATGAACCGTCCGGAGGTTCTGAAACAGACACGGTGGGTCCTGTCGCTCAAGGATTACCTGCGCTTCAGGCTGACCGGCCGTCTCTGCGGGGAGCTGACCGAAGCTTCTTCGACAAGCCTCATGGATCTTGAGCGGAAGGAATATGACAGAACGCTGTTCGAAATACTGGGCATCGGCGGTTGCTTTGACAAGATGCCGCCGGTGCTGAACAGTACAGAGATCGCCGGATATATCAATGATCAGGCATCAGGGGAAACAGGACTGAAGAAGGGCACGCCCGTGGCGGCAGGATATTTTGATATCGATGCCAATGCGCTTGCCAGCGGGATACTGTCCGATGATGAACTCTGCCTGATTGCCGGCACCTGGTCAATCAATGAATTTCTGACTGCGGAAGCGCCGGCCGACTATGACAAACGCACCAACACCGCGACTATTTCCTATGTTCCTGGTCTTTATCTGATGGAGGATTCAACACCCACCTCGGCAGGAAACTTCAACTGGTATATCGAGAAAATCATCAGGAAGTATGATCCGCATGCCGGCAGGGAAGATATCTACCGGATGTGCAGTGAAGCAGTGGAAGGCAAAAGGCCTGAAGACAGCAGCGTGATCTTTGTGCCGTATCTGTTTGCCAGCGCCACCGATCCCGGTGCGCACGGGGCATTTATGAATATTACGGCTTCCGATGACAGCGCATCGCTGCTCAGGGCAATTTATGAGGGCGTTGTTTTCTCCAGCGTGCATCATGTCCACTGTCTGAAGAGACCGCCGGAATCCTATTCCGCAGCCAGACTGTCAGGAGGGATCACCAACTCGGAGGTATGGTCACAGATGATGGCGGATGCCCTGCAGATCCCGGTTCAGACGGTGCAGGGGTCACAGACAGGAGCCAGGGGAGCTGCGATCGGCGCAGGCGTGGCAGCCGGCGTTTTCGGGGATCTCCGGGAAGGAACGGAAAAAATGGTCCGCAGGGGAAAACTGTATCAGCCGCGCAGAGAATACGCGGACATCTACAGAAAGAAATATGAAAGGTATGAAGCCGCTCTGGAAGCGGTGGACATGCTTGCGGGAAAGTGCAGGTGATAAGATGTTTACGGTTAGTCCTTCGATTTATTCAGCTGACATGCTGGATCTGAAAACAGTGCTGGACAGGGCGCGTGATTTTGAACATATCCATCTTGATATTGATGACGGCAATTTTGTCAGGGGAATCAGTTTCGGAACTGATCTGGCCGGGCAGATCGCTGCTTATACCGATGTTCCGCTTGATGCCCATCTGGAAGTGCTCAATCCCCTGGATTATGTTGAACCGCTGGCAAAAGCAGGCATCAGTCTGATTACTGCCCATATCGAAGTGCTGGACTATCCCTCAATGTTTATCAGTATGGTCCATGGCTTCGGAAAAAAAGCAGGTCTTGCCCTGAATCTTAAAACACCGGTGAGTTTTATCGAACCTTATGCAGATCAGATTGACCACCTCCTGTTTGTATCGGTCGAATCTGACTGCGAAGGTCTTCCGTTCCGGAAGGCGGTATTAAAAAAAGTGGCCGAAGCCAGAAAGCTGTTCGGTAATGAGCTGCCGGTCTGGGTTGACGGCGGTGTCAATGACAGCAATCTCCGTGATATTATCCGTGCCGGCGCGGACGGCGCAGTAATCGGAAGAGCTGTTTTCAAGGCGGATGATTTTCAGAAAGCCTATGAACACTTCATTGAAGCCGGCAGAAGATATGAAAAGGAATTCCAAGAGGCGGGAGGAAGATAATGCTGTACGAAAAACAGAGAAGAGAAATCATAGAGACAGCCCGGACAATGGAAAAATACGGACTGGTCAGAATGTCCGGCGGAAATGTTTCCCTGCGGATCGGGGATCTTGTGCTTGTCACTCCGACCGCCATGGGATATGACACGATGGTTCCGGAAGATATTGTCGTCACCGATCTGAAGGGAAATATCATTGAAGGAATCAGAAAACCGACAAGTGATCTGAAGGCAGTTCTGTATATTCTGAATCACATGCCTGAGGTCTGTGCCGTCATTCACACCCATCAGCCGAAAGCAACTGCACTGTCGCTGGTGGCGGACAGACTTCCGCTGATATCAACAACGCTGATAGATGAAGTAAAGGATGAAGTGGCCGTCGCACCCTTTACAATCAGCTCGGATGAAGGCATGGGCAGGATGACCGTGGAATATGCGGGAAATGCCCTGTGTGTGATTCTGAAGAACCACGGCATCATGGCATACGGAAAAACTCTTGAGCAGGCGCTGAGTGCAGCAGTTTATCTTGAGGAAAGCTGTGACGTCTATCTCAGCGCGCTGGCATCGGGAAGAGAGATTTCCGTGCTGACAAAAGAGCAGGCGGAACAGGAAGCGGCACCCCGCGGTTATTACGGTCAGTAGAAAAGGAACAGTCAGTGATGACTGTTCCTTTCTGCCGGAGGGATTACCCGGCGGCTGCGGCATCTGTTCTGTGCATCAGGTGCTTTGTGGCTTCATAGAGCTCGTCATAGATTTCCTGATACTTTTTGTAGATTTCATGCCTTCCGGCATCCGGGGTGTATGTTTTTCCCGGTCTGATGAAATTCAGCATGCGGTCATACGTTTCAAAGCCCGGATATCTGATGGCTGAAGCTGCCATCAGGGCATCACCGAAACTGGCTCCGATATTAACCAGAGGGGAGCTGACCGGCATTCCCAGCACATCGGCAATGATCTGCATCCATGATTCATTCAGTGTGCCTCCGCCCGTCACAAAGATCTGATCGATCGGTATATCATGAGCTTTCATGAGTCTGAGCTGCTGATTGATTGAGAAGGCAACACCTTCCAGGGCACTGCGGTACATATGCGCTCTGGTGTGGGCCAGTGTCAGTCCGAATACAATGCCTCTTGCCTTCGGATCATTGATCGGTGTTCTTTCACCGGCCCAGTAGGGAAGTGTGACAAGTCCGTCACAGCCTGCAGGAATCTCATCCACGCCCTTCATCATTTCCTGATATGCGTCCGGTCCGCCGGCGTTTTCTTTTTCCAGCGCTTCCGGGAAAAGGTTGTCCCTGTACCATTTGGTCAGTGAGCCGGCAGTGTTGGTTCCTGCCGAGATATCACAGAGTCCGGGAACGATAAATTCCTCCCGCCAGAGCCGTTCATCATCGATGAGTTCGGAAGTTCCCAGGATCATATAAACCGAAGACCCGAGCTGTATCATCATCTTGCCGGGGGATACGACACCGACACTGATGGCTTCGGCACCGGAATCATCGGTTCCCGTCAGTACGGGTGTGCCTTCCGCCAGTCCTGTTTCCGCGGAAGCCTGTGCCGTGACATATCCCGCGATATCCGTGGCTTCAAGAATTTCCGCAAGCTGGTCGGGACGGCAGATCGGCCTGCAGTATTCTTCAACGGGCTTCCGGTCAGGTCCGTACAGAGGATTGAAGCTTGCCAGCCCCAGGAATTTGTCTACGACGTATCTTCCGGTGAGCTTTGCGGTGATATAGGTGGAAGCGGTTATGAATTTATATGTTTTTTCATATACCTCCGGTTCCTTGTTTTTGATCCAGAGAATCTTGGGCATAACGTCGCTGGAGCACAGAGGCCTTCCGTACCATTTTCTGATCTGCTCTTCGCCGTACAGCTCCGTCAGCCAGGCCATCTCATCAACGGCTCTTGCATCGATGCCGTAAAGAATTGCCTTTCGCAGCGGAACGCAGTTTTCGTCGACCGGAAGACAGTCGGCGCCGAGTGCGCTGGTTCCCAGAGCCCTGATGTCCTTCGGGTCCGCACCGCTTTTTTCAATGAGGTTCCGGCTGATGATGCAGAAATCACCCCACCAGTCTTTTTCAGCATCGTGTTCGTAGTGTCCGGGTGCCGGATTTGTCATTTCGTGCTGGGTTGTGTGTCTGGCGACCACATTGCCCTGATCATCGATAAGCACACCTTTGCTGGAGTTGGTGCCGGTATCGATACCCATAAAATAATTGCTCATTCTATTCTCCTTCAAAAACGATTCTGCCGCCGCAGACAGTCAGTATTACTTTCAGGTCCCTGGCCTGCTCTGCCGGTGTTTCAAACAGATTCCCGCTCAACACCGCAATGTCTGCCAGTTTTCCGGGTTCAAGTGTACCCAGTGTTTCCTCTTTGCCGAGGTTGTATGCACCGCCGCAGGTCCATGCCCCGAGCAGTTCGCTGACCGTCAGGGTGTTTTCCCTGTTGAACGGTTCCCCGCCTTCGGGGAAGTATGCACCGACGGCATGATAAACAGACTGCGGGATGTCATCGATCAAAAGCGGCAGGTCCGTACCGCAGCTGATGACAACGCCGCTGTCAGCCATCTTTCTCCTGTTCCAGTAATATCTGCCTCTTTCCGCGCCGATCTTTTCATTGATCATGGCGATTTTTGCCTCACGTGAGGCGATCGACTGGATCTGCGGGTATATTTCGGCAATGACGCCAAGCTTTCCCATGCGTTCAAGATCAACGGGGTCGGAGAATTCCAGGTCGGTGACGGCATGCCGCAGGACAACCTTTCCGTTTTCATCTCTCCGGCACGTTTCATAGATATCGAGGGTTTTTGCGATTGCCGCATCACCCTGGGCATGGAGCGAGAAGCGGAAGCCGCGGCTGTCTGCCTCCCGGGCATCCTTCCCGAGCTTCTCCCAGTCAATTTTCTGCATGCAGCAGGTATCGGTGCCGCAGTAAGGCTGCTTGAGATCAGCATTGAATTCGCTGACCGAACCGTCGGTCATCTGGTTGTATCCGGAGAAGGTGACCATATTTCCACTGAATTTTTCACGCATCTTCTCACCGTAGGCGAAATTGATATCCTGCCGGACCGGCTGGGACATAAAGTTCACCCGCAGCGTCAGCGCGTCATCCTTTTCCATTTCTTCAAGAATGTCCGTAAAGCCGTCAAAGTCATCAAAGCCCATTTCCTTGACAGATGTAATGCCGCGGGAATTCATCATTTTCATATAGGCTTCATACTGCGGTCTGATAAACTCCCTGTCTGCCAGGATATACGGGAATATCGCCGCATAGGCTTCGGGCCAGCAGCGCTCCGGCGTAAAGTTAAATGCTTTGACTGCTTCGGAGTTCATGGAACATGTTTCGCATCCCTCCGCAAACAGAACAACGGGACGGTCCGGATCATATCCGTCGAGAGCTTCCCGTGAAATGCTGAATTTCAGACCATGGCCGAACAGCGGGCGGTCCGCCGGAAGTGTTTCCGCATATTCATTCAGTTTGCTGAAAACCTCCTCTTCGCAGGTGCACCCGGAAAGGCCGGCGCCGATAAAGCGGATGACGTAGCCGGTAAAAAAGCAGTGGACATCAATGAACCCGGGTGTGACGGTTCTGTTTCCGAGCCGGATGACGCGGGTATTTTCACTGATCAGCTCTTCAGGAACCTCTCCTTCGGAAACGGCACTGACAACACCGTTTCTGATTGAAACAAAACCGGAAACCGGATTTTTTGAGGCCGCAGTGAAAATGCTGTCGGATACAAGAATTAAATCTGCTTTCTCAGACATATGATTATCTCCTCACAATATATAAGATAAGTTAAAAATACTTCAATTATGTTTAGAATTCAATAAAGATGTAGATAAAAAAGTTGAAATATAGTAGATAAGTAAAACAAAAACGGGCGTATTTGTAGACATAATCAAGCAACTTATATGCTTCTGCTAAACAAGAAAGCAAATAAACATATCATAATGTTTGAAAAAAATATAACTTGCATAATATTTTGTACAGTACTATGATGGAATCAAGAGTAGGGAAGATTGCCGGGGTTGTTTCCCCGGCATGACCAAGACAATTAATAGGAGGGGTTACATGGAAACCAAAAAAAGCAACGAGCTTGGCAGAAAACTCGGCCTGGGAGCTGTTATTGCGCTTGGCGTAGGTACAACAGTAGGATCAGGTATTTTCTCATCTCTGTCAGAAGTTGCCAATGCATCAGGAAGCATGCTGTTCCTGTTCCTGGCATTTATCATTGGCGGCCTTCTGCAGATTCCCGCAAACTTCTGTTATTCCGAACTTGCATCCGCTTATCCTGAAGACGGCGGTCAGTATGTTTATTTCCGTGAAGCCGGTTCAAGAATGCTTGCATTCCTGTGCGGCTGGATCAGTATCCTTGCGACAGACCCGCCTTCGATTTCAATCATGGCGCTGGCTATCGTCAATCACCTTGCTTACTTTGTACCGATGAGCGGCTTCGTGCTGAAGCTTCTGGCTGTTGTATTCGTTCTGATCTTCATGTGCATGCATCTCAGATCAGTTGAAGGCGGCGGTAAATTCCAGACAGTTATCACTGCATTCAAGATTATTCCGTTTGCACTGATTATCGGTATCGGTCTGTTCAATCTGAAATCAGATCTTCTGCTCTCCACAAGGACACTCGGCGGCTTCACAGGCGGTCTCGGCCTGACAGCGCTGATTGCCGGTGTTGCCGGAACCACATGGTCCTATGACGGTATGGGTGCAGCCTGCTATATGTCAGGTGAAATCAAGGATCCGCACAAGAACATGCCCAGAGGTCTGATCCTGACAGCTATCATCGTTCTTGCACTTTACGGCGGACTGACATTTGTTGCATCCGGCCTGCTCACAATCGATGAAATCGCTGCTTCGGATGCTCCGATTGCCCTGATGGCTTCCAAGCTCCCCGGTATCGGAAATATCGCCGGCGTTGCCGTAGCGGTTATGGCAATTATCGTTGTATTAGGTTCCCTGTCATCCTGCATTCTGTTCCAGCCGCGTATTGAATATGCTATGGCCAAGGACAATCTGTTCTTCAAGCAGTTTGCGCTGGTACACCCGCAGTGGGAAACACCTTACTTCTCAATCATCGTTCAGTGCGCACTCGGTATTATCCTGATCTTTGCGTCCAACCTGGCAAGCCTGCTCGGTTACTTCACAATGATCGCTCTGACAAAGAACGCTCTGACATTCGGCACAATCTTCGTATTAAGAAGAAAAGGGGAAGCCGGCGGATACAAGCCGACATACAAGTGCCCGGGCGGACTGATTATGCCGATCATCGCAATCTTCATGACATGCACACTGATCTACGGTGAAATCACATATGCACCGATCCCCAGCCTCATCTGCGCAGCCCTGACATTTATCACAGGTCTTCCCGCATACTATTTCTTCGAGAAACAGGCTCAGAAAGCTAAATAAGCATAATCCGACAGAATGCGTGCAGGACTTTCCGGAAGGGAAGTCCTGCGCGGCTTATCTTCCCCGCTCTGCTCTTTTTTTAGATTCAGATTGTTTTTTATTCAGATGCGTCCGGTCCTGACCGGAAACATCTGAAATATTGGTACGGAAAACGAGGTGTTAATTATGAGACTGGCATCTGTCGGCAGTAACTGCATCGATTATTACAGCAATATCGACGGCGGCAGAAGTTATCCCGGAGGCGGTCCGGTGAATATGGCGGTTTATGCCGTGAGAAACGGCGGACAGGCGTCATATATCGGTCCGATCGGAAATGATGAATACGGAAAAATTATGTATGAGGCTGTCAGGGCCAAAGGTGTTGATGTCTCGCATATGCACGTTGCCGAAGGCAAAACCGCTGTATCACAGGTGGAACTGATCAACGGCGAGAGAGTATTCGGCGATTATGACGAGGGCGTTCTCAGCAGTTACAGACTTTCTGACGAAGACATTGACTTCATTGCGGAACATGACATGGTTGTCTGTGATCTGTGGGGAAAAGTCGAAGGTCAGTTCAGGGATCTGAAAGCCAGAGGGATACCGACGGCATTTGACTGCGCAACAAGACCGGAGGATGAAGCGGCGCAGACCGCTATGCCTTATACGGACTATCTGTTCTTTTCCAGCGATGACGGCGACACGCCTGAGCTGAGAAAACAGATGAAAGAATACCATGACAGGGGACCGAAACTGGTGACCGCAATGCTCGGAACCAGGGGAAGCCTGTGCTATGACGGCAGTGAATATCACGCATACGGAATCGTTGAATGTGACAATGTCGTTGATTCAATGGGTGCGGGAGATTCTTATATTGCCGGATTCCTCGGCGGCATAGCCGACGGGCTGAGCATTGAGGAATGCATGCACAAAGGCGCTGCCACGGCAACGGAGACACTGAAGTATTTCGGTGCGTGGTAGGATATGGGAAACTTTAAAGGAACGTTCTGGTCCTCTTCGCTGAAGAGGAATGTATGTATCAGCGTGATCTTCCCCGATCATTCCAATGATGTTGATCCGCTGTTTGAAGATGACCCGAAAGTACTTTACCTGCTTCACGGTCTCGGCGGAAACGAAGACGAATGGATGCGGTTCAGCCGGATCGAGTATTATGCAAAGAAATACAATTTTGTAATTATTATGCCGGCTGCCGGACGGAGCTTTTACTGCAATACCAGACACGGGATCAATTACTTTGACTTTGCGGCCGATGAGCTGCCTGAGATCTGCGGGAAATGGTTCAGCATCAGCAGTAAAAGGGAAGACACCTTTATCGCCGGTGAAAGCATGGGCGGATACGGTGCACTGAAAATCGGACTGTCACGGCCGCAGAGGTTTGCGGGCATCGCTTCCCTGAGCGGCGTCGTTGATTATGAGGCATTTGCGAAGCTGATCCGAAGCAGGGCATGGGAAGATATGAATCCGGAAGAGCTCGATATCCTGCATGATGAGGAAACACCGCTGATGCTTGCAGAAAAAACAGCCGGAATCAGTGACAGACCCGGACTGATCCAGATGTGCGGAACAGAGGACTTCCTGTATGCGGACAACCAGAAATTCAGAAAAGCGCTGGATGATCTGGGCTACGGACATACATACAGGGAAGGTCCGGGGGATCATGAATGGCCTTACTGGGACAAAGCGGTCCAGTATGCGTTCATGTTCTTCAGAGGTCTTGATCCGGATACCGCGAAATTATATTGAGGTAAGACGATATGTATACAGCAGAAAACTGGAAAGAAATTGAAGGTCCCTCCCTCAGGAATTTTGACGAGGAATTTACCAGAAAAAGCATTAACGGTGCGCTGGCACTGAGGGGACAGATAGAAAAGATCGTTGACGAGATCTGGAACGACGGTTTTGATGCAGTCTTCTTTATGGGAATCGGCGGAACATGGGCAAGTGCCCTGCAGGCAGATGTATATATGCGCGGCAGATCATCCCTGCCTGTCTACGTGGAAAATGCGGCTGAGTTCCTGACAACCGGAAACAAAAGATTTACTGCAAAGTCTGTCCTGATTTATTCATCGGTTTCCGGAAACACAAAGGAAATGATTGAACTGGTGGACAAGGTGAAGGCAATCGGGGCAAGAGTATTTGCTTTTATTGATACGCCGGGTTCAATCCTGACCGCAGAAGACAAACAGGATTATCTGGTTGTCTACAAAATGAATGAGCAGCTCAAGTTCTATATGACTGCCAATTATCTGATGTACAAAAACGGGGAGTTCCCGGAATATGAACGGTACAACAGGGAAATGGAGGAATATCTTGCGGAAGCTCTGATCAGCACGGAAAAAGAAGCCGATGTCTGGGCTTATGAATATGCCCGGAAGAAAGCGGCCTACCTGAAGGAGCATCCGGAAATGCCGCATTATTTCATCGGCTGCGGAAACCAGTACGGTGCGACGTATTCCTATGCAATGTGCTACTGGGAAGAGCAGATGTGGATCAGAACCAAATCAATCAGTGCACCGGAATTCTTCCACGGCATGCAGGAAATCATAACGGCTGACACACCGGTCACACTGTTTGTCGGTGAGGATGAGCAGCGTCCGCTGGCGGAAAGAGTTGCCCGCTTCCTGCCGAAGGTCTGCGCAAACTATACGATCATTGATACGAAGGAGTTTGAGCTCAAAGGCATCTCCGAAGAATTCAGGGGCAGTATTTCGCATCATGTCATGCGGGCAGTCAATGCCAGGGTTGATGCTTATATGGAACTGTTCCTGCGGCATCCGCTGTCAGTCAGAAGATACTACAGACAGTTTGATTATTAAAAAAGATCGGCCGTCCTGTACGGCCGTCTGCTGTTATTCGGCGAAATAAAAGGAGAATCAGACATGTGGACAGAAGAAATGTTTAATGTGAAGAAACCGATTATTGCAATGCTGCATCTGGATCCGCTTCCCGGAGATCCGATGTGGAAGTACGGCATGAACATGGACATGGTTGTTGAGGACGCTGAAAAGGATCTGGCAGCCCTGCAGGACGGCGGGGTTGACGGCATCATCTTCTCCAATGAGTTCAGCTTCCCTTATCAGAGGAACATGGACAGGAACACCGTCGCTGCCATGGCATATGTGATCGGCTGCCTCAAAAGCAGAATCAGGGTTCCTTTCGGTGTGGATGCGATCAGTGACGGCATTGCCTGCCTGGAACTGGCTGCGGGTGTGGGAGCTGATTATGTCAGAGGAACATTCAGCGGTGTTTACGTTGGTGACGGAGGTTTCTACAACAATGATTTTTCACAGGTGATCAGAAGAAAATACGCACTTCATCTGGATGACCTGAAAATGCTGTATTTCATTAACCCGGAATCCGACAGAAGCCTGGATCTGAGACCTCTGAAGGATATTGCCAAAACGACGATTGCCAAGGCGGCGCCGGACGGGCTGTGCATCTCTGCGGATGCGGCAGGTCAGGATGTTGACGACGATCTGATTATCAGCGTCAAGCAGAGCAATCCGGAAGTGGTTGTGCTGTGCAATACGGGCTGCCGCAAGGATACGATCGAGCGGAAGCTGCGCTATGCGGATGCGGCAGTGGTCGGCACAACATTTAAATATGACGGAAAACTTGAGAATCATGTTGATGTCAGCAGAGTAAAAGAATTTATGGAGGTTGTTTACAGGATCAGAGAAAAACTGTAAGCAGGGAGGACGCAGAATGAGAGTAGCTGAGATCGGTGACAACTGTATTGATCTTTACAAGCGGATCGACCGGAAATATCCCACGGGAAATGTGGTGGATACCGGTGTCAATCTGAAGAAGCTCGGTATTGATGTATCAGTTATTTCTACAACAGGTTCAGACTACTACGGCAAGTGGATGATCGATTCCCTCAGGGAGGAAGGCCTTGACATCAGCCATCTGAAGGTGGCTGTCGGACAGACGGCAATCACATATATGGACATGGACGGCAATGACCGTGTTCACGGTGATTACGAGGAAGGTGTTCTGGCAGATATGGTGTTTGACGAGGAGGACGTCCGCTTCGCATCGGAACATGATCTGGTTCATACTGCATTATGGGGAAAGGCGGAGGATGTCCTTCCCAAAATCGCAGAAAGCGGAGTTCCGATTGCATTTGACTATGCCGACAGACTTGATCACAAGCTCGTTGAGCAGACACTGCCGTATGTTACGTACGGATTCTTCTCCTATCACAGCGGCAGGGATCAGTTTATCGAAGATTATCTGAAGGATAAGGTAAACCGGGGAATGAAGACAGCTGTGGCAACATTCGGCGAAAAGGGATCGCTTGCATATGACGGCAGAGAATTCTATGTCGGTCATATCGTTCCGGCAAAACAGGTTGTCAATACGGTCGGAGCCGGAGATGCATTTATTGCCGGATTCCTGTACGGCATTCTGAATCAAATGAGCATACCGGAATGCCTGCAGAAGGGCGCCGAAACGGCTTCGGCAGTTGTTGAAGTATTTGAACCATGGGTCAGATAGAGAGGAAAAACATATGAAGTTGGGAATGTTTACCAGCGGGTATCAGCGCAATGATCTTGAGCATATCTTTATCGATGCAAAACGGTTCGGCTATGACTATATCGAGTTATGGGGAGGCCGTCCGCATGCATATGCACCGGATCTGAGAGACGGTCAGATCAATGAGATCAAGCGGCTGAGAGACAAATACGGAGTGGAAATCAGGGGATACTGTCCCGAGCATAATGCCTATCCGTATAATTACATGATCGGTTCCGAGGCGATGCGTCAGGAGGCAGTCGGCTATCTGAAGCTGTGCTTTGACATGGCTAAGGAGATGGGCGCAGACTATACGCTGATTTCGGCAGGCCATGCCGGATACGGTGCAACTTATGACGAGATCTGGGAAAGACTGATCAGAAGCGTCAGGGAACTGACGGACCATGCGGAAAGCATCGGAATGAAGATCGTCATGGAAGCGCTGACTGTCTATGAATCAAATGTCATCAAGAGTGCCAATGATCTTCAGAAGCTGTTTAAGGAAATTGATTCGCCGTGTCTTGTCGGCATGTGCGACCTGGTTCCGCCGTTTACACAGTTTGAAAGTATTATGGATTACTTCGACAAGCTGGGTGACAAGATGTACCATCTGCATCTGATTGACGGCGTCAGGGATTCTGATGATCATGTAATGCCCGGCGAAGGCATGATTCCGCTGCCGGAGCTGATCAAGGAACTGAAGGAAATCAATTATGACCGTACGGCAACTATTGAACTGGTGACAGGATACATCAATGAACCGAGATTCTATGCCAGAAGAGCAGTTGACAATGTACGGGCAATGATGAAGGAAGCTGGATTCTGAAATGGTCATTGATATACATGTACATCCGGCCTTTTTCGATCCGATCAACGAAGACGGGGAAAAGGAACAATTACGGCATGATGAGCTGAACCTGCATAAAAACGGTACAGCTCCTTTAAAGCACTTCTTCAACAAAATGAACTGTGCCGGCATAGATTATGCCTGCCTGCTTGCACAGGACTACAGCAGCGCCATGAACGGGGAGGTTCTGGTGAGCAACGAGGAGGTCAGGCTGCTGTGTGATATGGCGCCCGACCGCTTCATCGGCTTTGCATCGGTTGATCCCCATGATCCGGAAGCGGCGGATAAACTGGAGAAAGCGTTCACGGTTCTTGATCTGAAGGGGCTCAAGCTTCATCCTTCCAGACAGAACTTCCATCCGTCGGATCCGCTGATGAATGACATTTATGACATCTGTGAAAAATATGACCGGCCTGTCATATTCCATGCGGGACTCTCCTTTGAACCGCATGCACTGACAAAAAACTGTCATCCCCTGGATTTTGAGGAACTGGCGGAAAAGAGAAGGAACCTGCGGATCTGCCTGGCGCACTTCGGCTGGCCGTGGTGCAGGGAAACGGCAATGCTGATGCTGAAGTATCCCAATGTATATACAGATACCGGTGCACTGTATTTTGATAGTGCCAGAGAGTTTTATACACAGATGCTGACAAAAGATGTGCCTGCGACGTGGATTGACAGAAGTCTGCGGCACCAGGTGATGTTCGGAACCAATGACCCGCGCTTTGAGATGATCAGGATGTCAAAGGCAATTGAGGAACTGGGATTCAGACAGAGCACCATTGACCTGATCAAGGGAAAGAATGCAGTTGAATTCATGCATTACGATCCGGAAAGGAGCGCCTGATGATTGAGATTATTCCCCTGCAGATCATGACTGATCAGTACAATCAGTATTTCATTATTACGGAGGACGTCCGAAAAGCTGTGGCGGCATCAAAAATCAGAAACGGCATGGTCACCGTTCTGACAAAGCATACAACCACCGGCATTACCGTGAATGAATCTCTGGAATGCCTGCAGAGCGACATTGATGTTTTCCTGAGCAGACTGATTCCGGAGGATGCGCCGTATTCCCACTGCCATATGCTGCCGGATTACGGAAGCACGGGAGGAAATCCGACAGGACACCTGAAGGCAATGCTGACGGGAAATCACTGCCATTTTCCTCTGATTGACGGGAAAATGACCGGAGGATCGGCGCAGGATATCTGGTTTTGTGAATTTGACGGACCTTCGGTGCGCACGGTAAATATCATCATTGAAGGCACAGAATAAAAGAAACGGAACCGTCCGTTTCTTTTTCGAAAGAAAACTCCGGATTTTCCGGAGTCTGCAAATCATTTTTCGGGAATGAATGTTCTGAGATAGTCAACTGTCTGCTTATGGGCGGAATGAGGATCGAACCAGTAGATGGAATCGTTGATTTCAAGGTCGACAATTGATGCATAATCATGCTTTTCCAATGTACTGATGTATTCCTTCAGCGGAAGATTTCCCGTGCCGCAGATCTCATGATGGGCATCCGAGAAGTGAATGAAGCCGATCTTTTCCTCACCGAATGCGTCATAATACATTTCCAGATTTTCCCCGGCCACATCCATTGCCACAAGATCAACACAAATCTTCAGATTCGGGGAATTTACGGCATCCATAATCTGTCTGATGCCGTGAATGTCCGTGCAGAGATTGCTTTCATAGGGCTGGAGCTGCTCAAGCATCATGGTGATGCCTTTCGCTTCGGCATCGTCACAGATCTTTCTGATTGAACTGATGCAGATGTCCATGCTCTGTTCCTTCGGCAGATCACGCAGACCGGTCCCGGTATTGATGAACAGACGGTCCGTGCCCAGTGTAAGGGCATCGTCCATGCTCATGCGGAAGAAGTCAATTGTACGCTGTACGGTTCTGGTGTTGGGATCGGCAATACTGTAGGGATAGGCAAGTGTTTCCGGTGTGTAAATCACAAATTTCATCCCCATGTCTTCCGCTTTTTTCCTGAGTTCCTTCAGAAAAGCTGCGGCTTCGGAATCCGAATAATCGAATCGGCAGTAATGCGGAATACCGCCCCAGAAATCGATGTTTCTGATACCGATTTCACGGAGGGATCTGAGGACATAATCAAAGGAATACTGCTGGTAGGAGGGTGTCATAACCGCAAAATCTTCTAATGTTATTTTTTTCATTCCAATATCCTTTTTGTGATTTGATCTGATAAATATATATTAAAATATAGTGACAGGAACCTGCAAAGATTATGAACAAGACCGTTTCGAGAATCCAGCCGGGCATGGAAGCCATTGAAAAACTGGAAGACTTCATTAAAGTTAACAGACTGAAGGCACACACAAGAATCCCCTGTGAAAAGGATCTGTGTGATCTTTGGGGTGTCAGCAGGTCAACCCTCCGTCAGGCTGTGGACGAGCTTGTTGAAAACGGTGTTCTCTACAGGGTGCTGAACAAAGGGGTGTACGTTGCCGAATCAAGATATCCGCGTGACATGGCGGGTGTCAGTGCGATGGTGCGCGACCTGATCGATCAGGGCAATGAAGTGACCAAGAAGATCATTGCCGTAAACGAGATTCCTGCCAACAAGCAGATTGCCAGGAACCTGCGGGTAAAACTGGGGACAAAGATTTATAAGATCATCAAATGCCGCAGCATCAACGGCATTCCCTGCACGATTGAAACCACATATATCAATGCGGAAAGATATCCGGGATTCATTGATCACTACAGTGATGACGTTACGATGGACCCGATTTTTGAAGAGTATTACAATACCTACCAGACTTCGGGAACCGAGCGGATCAACGTTACATATGCAACAGAGGCAGAGGCGGAAATGCTTCAGACAGAGCCGGGGCTTCCCATGTTTTTCGCATCGGGAGTTGCCCTTGATCAGAACGGGGAAGTAGTCATGTATTACAAACAGCTGATCCGGTCTGATAAGTTTGTCTTTGTATGCACGGTGGAAAGCTGAGGAGGCAGAGATGGCAAATACAGATTACAAAATGCCGATATATCTTCAGCTCAGAGAGATTATCCGCAACAAAATCGAGGAAGGGGAATATCTTCCGGGAACGGCAATTCCCTCGGAAAACAAGCTGGCTGAAACATTCGGCATCAACAGGCTTACCATCCGCAATGCGGTGGATGCCCTGGTCAATGAAGGTCTTCTGAGAAGAGTCCAGGGCAAGGGTGTTTTCGTTGTCGGAAAGAAGAATGAACTGTCCATTGAGGAACATGCCGGTTTTGTCGGAAGTTCGTTTGAGAATGATCCGCGCATCAGCATCAAGGAACTGCAGAAATCTGAGAGGGAAGCGGGAAACAAGTATGCCAACCTGTTCGGACTGGAAGTTGAAGACGAAATTTACTATATCAGGCAGATGCATTCCATCAATAATGCCGAGACTTCCATTGAAGAGTTCTTCATCCCGAAAAACATTCTGCCTTCCCTGGATGTGATTAATTCCTCGGTATTTACATTCCGGGATATCCTCTCATTCTACGGAATCAAGCTGAAGAAGATGACCCAGTCGCTGAGGATTATCAAAGGCTCAGCCAAGGTCAGGAAGATGCTGAATGTGCCGGACGGGGTTGCCATTCTGCTGCTGGAATGTGATTTCTATAATGAAAATAACACAGTCATTGCCCACAGCATTTCCAATATCCGCAGTGATATCCAGTCATTCACGGTCAGCCTGCATAAGTAAGACACAGCGGACCTCTGCCGGCAGGCGGAGGTTTTATTGTATATGCACTCCGTATATTGCCTGTGTCATTTCCGGGGTCACCTGCTATCATAGTGCATATGAACAGACAGAAAGCATACCGGATCTTATATGTATTCATATCAGCGGCGGCTCTGGCAGCGGCAGCGTTTCTGCTCTTCAGAAAGCCGGTCGTGATGTATTCATGGAATGACAGGAAGCGGGAGGACGGTCTGCGCAGGGAGGTCTCCACGGCGCTGAATATCTATACCGACGGTACGGAAAAAAACATATTTCATGAAAGCGGCATACTGGAATCGGCCCAGTATGATATTCTCCGGGTTATACCGACGGAGCATACGTTTCTGCAGGTTGATTATTCAGAGGAGCCGGTGTTCCTGAACGAACTTGCGGATCAGAAGACTGTTGACGCGGGATATTTCTATGCCGGAGGCATCAATGCCGGTTTCTTTCAGCTGACGGGCAGCGAGGCGGGACGTCCTTCCGGTGCTGTGCGCAGAAAGAGCAGCTGGGCATTATGGCACGGTGAAGAGTGTGCGCCTTCTTACGGCAGCGGCTTTGCGACAGCATATTTTACCGGCTCGGAAATGAGCCTCAGATACCACGGATGGCATAACGGCGTCTGGGAGGGCGATGACGGCTGGACATTTGAGTCGGGATATCAGATTGATGCGGAAAACGGAATCTCCGGTTCCTATACATATTTTGCGGACGGGAAGGCTGCCGATATTACCGGAGGAGACCGGGGAATGGTTGATTACCGGAAATTCGGGCGCGCTGCGACGATTTTTGCACAGAATGAGAAACATGAATATCTGCTGATTGAGATTTTCGGAAATGTCAGTGATGAGAAAATCACGGAGTTTCTCTCTTCCCTGAATGCCGTCAATGCCCTGAGAATGGACGGCGGCGTCTCCACGCAGATGGTTTATGTGCGCAGGTATGTAAAGGAAGTCCGGTAAGGGATGTCTCAGCAGAGGCAGTGCGGGCAGTCTGCCCGTAAGATATATGCACGGCATGACAGATACAGCGGGAAATGAGGGACTATGGCACTGAAAGACAGGATTCTGCAGAAATTCTCCAATCATACAGGTGAATACTTTTCGGGTGAGGAGCTGGCTGAGGAATACCGCGTATCCAGGGCGGCAGTATGGAAAGCTGTCAGGGCTCTGAAGAGTGAAGGATACGACATAGATTCCCGGCAGTCCAGGGGCTACTGTTTTACCGACAGAAATGATTTTCTGCGTGAGGAAATCATCCGTTCAGCCGCACCGGAAATCAAATATCCCCTGTATGTGCTCGATGAAGTGGATTCGACGAATAATTATGCGAAGATTTTATGTGCAAAAAACGCTCCGCACGGAACGCTTGTCGCGGCGAATCATCAGACTGCCGGAAGGGGCAGGCGGGGACACAGCTTTTATTCACCGGGAAATGCCGGACTGTATATGTCTCTGATTATTGACCCGGCCGGCATAAAGAATCTCTCATGGATCACCCCGGCAGCGGCCGTTGCGGCAATCGAAGCAATAGAGGAAACGACCGGAATACATCCGAAGATCAAATGGGTCAATGATCTGTTCGTGGACAGCAGAAAAGTTGCCGGAATCCTGACGGAGGCAATTACGGATTTTGAGTCGGGAACCGTCGACCGCATCATCATCGGAATCGGAATCAACTGCAGGAAGTCTGATTTTCCCGAAGAAATCCGGGACACTGCCGGATATCTTCCGGCCGAGCACATTTCCCGTTCACTTCTGGCAGCTGCGCTCTGGCGGAAACTGCTGGAACGGTGCACAAATCCTGATGATCCTTCCGTGAAAGAGGCCTACCGCAGGGATTCACTTGTGCTGGGCAGGGAGGTATCGTACACGGTATCCGGAATTACATACAGCGGTACAGTCCGTGAAATAAACGATGCCGGAAATATTGTGATAGAAAAACCGGACGGCAGTGTTGAAATCCTGCAGTCCGGTGAGATATCAGTCAGGCTGTGACAGAGGCTTTCGGGCCTCTTTTTATAATGTGCGTGTTTTTTCCAGTGCAGTCCTGATTCTCGGGGCAAGAATGCATACCGCGGCAATCTTAAGAAGATCACCCGGAATAAACGGGATCACGCAGGCCGCAAGAGCACCGGCGGCAGCCATGCCGGTATATTTTATAAACCAGACTGTACCGAGAAGGTACAGAACAGCGTTTCCGGCAAAGGTGCCCGCGATCACTGCGATATAAGGACTTCCGGCTCTGAGCTTTTCATAAAACATTCCGGAGATCAGAGCAAGCGGGAGGTAGCCGATAATATAGCCGCCTGTCATGCCGAAAACGATTCCGGCACCGGAAGTATAGCCGGCAAACACCGGGATACCGATCATGCCCAGAAGAATGTATATCAGAACGGCAAGAGTTCCCAGCCGGCTGCCGAGAATTACACCGGATAACATTACGGCAAGTGTTGCCAGGGAAATCGGGACTTCTCCCGCAAGGGGAACGGCAATCGGAGAGAGAACGCTGATTACGGCGGCCATGACAGCCGTGACTGCCATCTGTTTAACGGTCAGTTTCATATCTGTTCGTAAACCATTCCTTTCGATTATGGTTTACCAACAAAATGATATACTTGCTGTTTCCTTCTGTAAAGAGAATACATGCAGAAAAAAACGGGTCTGAATGCAGACCCGGGAATCAATACTGTTTTGTAAATGAATCTGTGATCAGCCGAGTCCGGCAAGAATCTTCAGCAGTTCATCAACATCCGGCAGGTCCGTGATGTCTGAGGCATAGCGTGCATAAAGGATTTCGGCATTTTCGCCGACGATAAACATTGCCGGAAGCTGAAGCTCATTTCCTTCATAGTCACCGTGACTGAAGCCATGGGCAATTGCCTGATTTCGTTTTTCAGTCAGTCTGACGGCATCGGCAGCCAGTTCTTCCTTTGATGCAGCGGCAGGGACAGAAAGCAGATCGTAGATTTTCTGTTCAGGGTCTGTGATGATTTCAAAAGGCAGAACTGTATCTGTGGCTGAAAGATTGTCCTGCACGTGTCTGCGGTCACTCTGCATGATGACAAATACCTGTGCATTCTGTGCGGTGAACTCCGGATAGCGTTCGGCAATTTTGTGAACATCATAGCGGCAGACGGTGCATCCGATGTAGCGGAGAACCCAGAAAACGGTTTTTCCCTTCAGTACCTCGTGACTGCTGAGACCGGTCTGAAATGCAGTGTCGAAGGTGAACAGCGGAAATGTGTCACCTTTTTTATAACGGCTCATTGGAAGAACTCCTTTCTCTATAAAGAAATAGTAACATTTTAAGCTTTCCGGCACTGCATTAATGCAATTCGGTTACGCTGCCTCCGGAATACAAAAATATCGGGAGACTGAACTGCTGAGCCTCCCGGTATCAGTCTGACTGATGACAGAGTCACCGGAAGGAAAAACAAAGGATGATCCGGATCTTCGGATCATCCTTTTTATCGGTGATAATACCTTCTGATGCAGAACCGGTTCATTCCGCTCTGCCGGAACCGCAGAAGTTTTCTATCAGCATATCCATGACGCGGTAATATGCATCAAGGTCACTTTTGTCTATTGAGTCCGTGACGCTGCCGAACCATTCATCAGCGAATTTAGAGATATCACGGGCTGTCTTTTTTCCAGCCTGCAGCAGAGTAAGTTCATAGGTGCGGCGGTCTGTTTCACTGCGTTTTCTGTGAACGTATTCATGCGTCTCAAGATACTGCATTCCCTTGGCAACACATCCTTTGTCAATGCAGAGATCTCTGCTGATATCGTCCTGGCTGCATTTTGGATTTCTTGAAATAAATTCAATCATTTCAAGGGTATTGGCAGTAAATTT
>JAILGV010000146.1 GCA_024696355.1 Solobacterium sp. | reverse complement strand
GGATACGATTCCCTTTCTGCCGTATCTCATGCTGTTGATGACAATCCGCATGCTTTCCAGCAGAACACGCTTGTTCAGCACGTAATAGACATCATCGATCAGATTGTCGTTGTAAATATATTCCAGCGGTGCCGAATGAAGGTCTTCACTGATCAGTACGGAATTCACTTTAAAATCAATCGGTCTGAAAACATATCTGACATTATGATCTTTAAATGCATCAGCCAGATGACGGTCAATTTCCGCATACTCCCCGCCGCTGAACGGTGTTTTAACGGAAGTACAGTTAAACAGCGAATTTACATAATCCGCCGAATAAAACTCTGTCATTGATGTGCCGATGATTACCGCATCATAATCAAATCTCTTCAGTATTCCGTCATTGTAGTACCGCTGAAAATCACCGGCCATATCATAATAAAACGTGTCGGTATGCGGTTTATGGTAATGATAAAAAGGATCCACATAAACAATGACGGAAACAACCAGGACCATTGCGGCAATAATAATCCCGAGCGTTTTTCTGATCCATCTGTCTGCTGTCATCACTTTGTTTCCCTTCTGTTTTCTGCACCGGATTCTGACTGTGCTGTGACAGACATCAATATTCCGGATTCAATATGTTAATATTATACTAAAGGATGAAAGGTTGTGTTCCTGTAAGAATATGAAAGCTGTGCATCTGGTAATATCAGATCTTTACGGAGCAGGCAGGGCTGCCTGGAGGATTTGCTGCGCCGAGCGTTCCGTCGGAATCGACGCAGAACTTTATGTCCTCAACCGTGATCTGAACACCCCCTCCAAGCCCATATCACTGAGCAAAAAAGAAAAACTCTTCCGTCAGTATTACAAACACTCCAACGACCGGAAGCTGAAGCCGTATCAGGTCAGTACATATTACCATGCAGATCATGCAGGCCTTGACTTTGCCAAAAGAGACTTTGTCAGGGATGCAGATGTTGTTCATTTCCACTGGGTCAATGAAGGCCTGTATTCCGATCAGTTCATGAAGAGCCTCGCCTCCACCGGCAAACCGGTTGTGTGGACGCTTCACGACATGTGGGCCTTTACCGGAGGCTGTCATTATACAGGTGACTGCCGCAGATTCACGGACGGCTGCGGATGCTGTCCCGGATTATCCTCCTCAGAGGAAAATGATCTTTCCCGCAGGGAGGTCAGCAGCAAATCTGAAATCTTAAGAAACATGAATACAGCGTTTGCCGGCTGCAGCAAATGGATCACCGATGAAGCAAACAGCAGTACGGTACTGAAGACAAGCGGAAAAAACTGCGTCAATATCCCCAATCCGATCAACAGCGATTCCTTCCGGAAGCTGGATAAAACGATATGCCGTCAGCTGCTAAATATACAGTCTGACAAAAAACTGATTCTGATGGGCGCTGTTAACCCGTATGACCTGAGAAAGGGATATCAGTATCTCAAGGAAGCACTTTTAAAGCTTGATCCCGAAAAATATATACTCTGCATGTTCGGACAGAAAAAAGACAGTGATCTGTCTTCGTTTGAATCAATTCATTTCGGAAGCATCTATGATGACCTGCATCTGGCAATGATCTACAGCGCATGCGATGTGTTCGCAGCCCCCTCCGTACAGGAAAATCTGGCCAATACCGTTATGGAATCTCTTGCCTGCGGAACACCGGTCACAGCCTTCCGTATCGGCGGAATGCCGGATATGATAAATCACCGGGAAAACGGATTCCTGGCGGAGCCGTTCTCCTGTGAGGAACTCGCATCGGGAATTGAATACTGCGCCTTTGCAGAACTGCCCTCAGATAAAATCGCCGAAGAAACGGCGGAACGGTTCTCCTTCACCGCTGCCGGAACAGCCTATCAGAAACTATACAGCAGTCTTATAAGAAAATAACAGTCAGCGGTCCTGACTGTTTGTTTTCTTTACGATAAAACTCATGACCAGATAATTGACCGGCACATAAATCGGCACAGCCACCATCTTTGCCCATCTTTCCGGAACGCCGAATCCTCTGGAAAGAATTTCAACGATGAAGAAGGTAATGATCCAGCCCGGTATATAGCTTACAGGGAATGCAAAGAAGCTCTTCCAGGAGTACTTCTTTTTATATGTAAACGTCATATTCATAAAATACGAGGGAATAAATGCAAGCACATCACTGATAATGCTTGCCAGACCCACCTCAGCACCGAGCATAAGAATGAACTTATTCAGAATCAGAGCAACACCAGTATTAATGACACCGATAATGCCGAATGTCAGAAACTGCCTGTTCAGAAACTTTTCTTTAATTTTTTTCAGCATAGATATATTCCTTTTGTCACAAGATCAGATGATCTTTGTATAGTATATTGCAAAAATGAACTTAAATCACACATTAATCTGCATTCATGTCATTTTTCTCATGAGGCACATTGAAATTCCCGACAGAAAAGCCCGGCATATATCTGCCGGGCTTAATCCGTTTATGAATATTAATATTCAGGCATTGCCGGAGCTGCAGGAGCCGGTTCCGGAATGGATGTTACTGCCGCTTCTGTTGTAATGAACAGACCGGAGATGCTTGCCGCATTGAGCAGAGCGGAACGTGTAACCTTGGTCGGATCGATCAGACCTGACTTGAACATGTCTACCCATTCACCTGTCTTGGCATTGAAGCCGACATTTTCCTTCTGGGAAAGCTGTCTCTCATAGATCTCGTTTCCGTCATAGCCGGCATTCTCGGCAATCTGCATGATCGGTTCCTTCAGGGAATCGAGAACGACATTCATGCCCTTCTGCACGTCTGTAATATCAGATTTCAGGGAATCCTTGACATCCTTGTATGCCTGTACCAGTGCAAGACCGCCGCCTGTGACAACGCCTTCAGCGACTGCTGCCTTTGTGGCATTCAGAGCATCCTCGATACGGAGCTTCTTGTCCTTGAGTTCAGTCTCTGTAGTAGCACCGACCTTGATGACTGCAACACCGTTTGTCATCTTGCCGAGACGCTCCATGAGCTTCTTCTTGTCGTAGTCGCTCTTTGTGTTTTCAATGGCAGCTCTGATTTCATCAGCTCTTGCCTTGACATCAGCCTTCTTGCCCTTGCCGCCGATGATTGTTGTCTTGTCTTTTCCGACAACGATCTTCTTGGCCTGGCCGAGGTCAGCGACTGTCATATCGGCAAGATTTGCATTCAGATCCTTCGCGAAGAAGTTCGCACCTGTCATGCAGGCAATGTCAGCGAGCTGGTTCTTGGAATTGTCACCGAAGCCCGGAGCCTTTGTTGCAACGACATTGAATGTTCCTCTGAGTTTGTTGATGATCAGCGTGGACATAACTTCATTGTCGAAGTCATCGGCGATGATCAGCAGTCCTCTGTTTGCCTTGACTACTTCTTCAAGTACAGGGAGGATATCCTGAATTGTATTGACCTTCTGGTCAGTTACCATAACAAGTGCATTTTCAAGAGTAACTTCCATCTTGTCACGGTCTGTAACCATATAAGGAGATACATATCCCTTGTCATACTGCATGCCTTCTGTCATTTCCAGAACTGTTTCAAATGACTTGGACTCATCTACATTAATGACACCGTCACGGCCTACTTTTTCCATTGCATCGGCGATAATCTGTCCGACTTCCTCGCTGGAGGAGGAAACAGTTGCGATGTTTCTGATGTCGTCACTTGTCTTTACTTCCTTGGAGTTCTTCAGCAGGTCATCAGCGACGGCACGTGCTGCCTTTTCCATGCCTTCTCTCATAAGAACAGGATTGGCACCCTTGTCTACAGCTCTGAGACCGTTAGTGATCATGGACTGTGTCAGCAGTGTTGCGGTTGTTGTACCGTCACCGGCTGTTTCATTTGTATTGTTGGCTGCCTCATATACAAGCTTGGCGCCCATGTTTTCATATTTATCTTCAAGCTCAATCTCTTTGGCGATCGTTACACCGTCATTTGTAATCAGCGGTGAGCCGAAGCTCTTTTCAAGGACAACATTGCGTCCCTTCGGACCTAATGTAACCTTTACTGCATTTGCAAGCTTGTTGACGCCGTCGAGCATCTTTTCGCGTGCGTCTTTTCCGTACTTAATATCCTTTGCCATATACTATTTGCCTTCTTTCTATCAGAACTTTGTTACAACAGCCAGAATGTCATCTGCTGTGATCAGAAGATAATCCTTCTTGTCTACAGTCACTTCTGTTCCGGA
>JAILGV010000143.1 GCA_024696355.1 Solobacterium sp. | reverse complement strand
TTAAAAGTCAGTTGCTCTACCACCTGAGCTACCGAGACATCAGTGGTAAATAGAATGGTGGAGACGGGTGGTTTCGAACCACCGAACCCAGAGGGAGCAGATTTACAGTCTGCCGCGTTTAGCCACTTCGCTACGTCTCCATCATAATGGTGCCGACTATAGGAATCGAACCTACAACCTACTGATTACAAATCAGTTGCTCTGCCAATTGAGCTAAGTCGGCAATGGTGGAGGTTAACGGGCTCGAACCGCTGACCCTCTGCTTGTAAGGCAGATGCTCTCCCAACTGAGCTAAACCTCCATGCGCTTTTTTCAAGTGCCTACTTAATATACCATAGCGTTTTTTGTGAGTCAACGATTATTTTCTATATTTTTCATTCCTTTGAATGGTTGTTTTTTCCCCTTTTCACTTTTACCTGAAGATTGATCAGTTCTTCGTATACCGCTCCGGCACTCTCTCTGATTCCGGAAATATCCGTTCCTCTTTCACTGATCATCCGAAGCGCTTCTTCCGCCGCTTCGGCATAATTTCTTTTATGCTTATCGTTCAGCTGCTTCCAGGGCACATCCTTCATTTTATATGCATCATCAGGAAGCGTCAGTTTTCCCTGCATCATTAAAACCGCAATGACCGGATAACCGGGATAACCCTGCCAGTATGTTGCATTGTCGCTTGATGCATAAACATCATCTTTCCAGCTGACTTCATATGTTTTGGAACGGTCACTCGAGTCTATCAGCGCATAATCTTCATACATCCTGATGCGGCTGTCGGCCACAGCTGAAAAAGCTTCATAAACTTTTTCGGCCGGCGGATTTTTCTTCGTCATTTTTGTTCCTCCGGAAGCAGTGTCAGTATAACGATCTCGGGATTGTTGTACAGTCTCGGGATATGGTGATAATCCTTTACAAGCCCCCTGCTGATCAGAAGCTTTCCCTTCTTCAGATCGTGAATGCCGCAGGTATATTTTGAAAACAAACGCTGATTGGGCGCCTTGATGCCGACATGAGTTCCCGGTATGCACCACTGTCCTCCGTGGGCATGCCCGCTTACAACAAGATCACAGTTTACATTTCCGTACAGGGTTACCCAGTGAGGCCTGTGGGAAAGCAGAATACGGTAACTGTCCGTACGGAACAGTGAACTGATCTCATCGGCGTCAAAAAGGCTTTCCCTTCTGCGGCACGGAATACCGCAGATTTCCAGCCGGGTTCCGTTTATTTCCGTGACGGCAGCCTCACCGGAAAGAATCCGTACACCGCATTCCGCGATCTGCTTTTTCAGTTCCGGCAGATCCCTGCGGTATTCTTCATGGTTTCCGGTACTGTAGAACGAAGGAATATGGCTGACCGCCCGCATCATTTTCAGCGTATTGTCCTGGTGATGACGCTCTTCGGCCATATCTCCGGGCATCAGGATAAGGTCCGGGTGTTCATTCATAAGCGGCACCGTCAGTTTTTCCATATTTTCTCCGTAATCTTCATTATGAAGATCGGAAAGAACCGCAATCCTGATCATGTTCTTTACCTTATCCGTCCGGATTGCATATTTTGTAATATCAATTTTCCGCGGAAGACCGGCGCAAACAGCGGCACCGATCACTCCTGCGGGAATCAGCCAGATTGCATTCATGGCTTTATCTTAGCACGAACAGCGAAAAAAAACCGGCTTCTCAGCCGGCACAGTATTCTACTTCTTCAGAACGAGATTTGCAGCACCGTAAATTCCGGCATCGTTGCCGAGCATAGCCAGTGCAATATCTGCTTTCTTCTCTGTCATCGGAGTATAGAACTTGTAGTATTTTCTGATCAGTTCAATCAGGAACGATCCTGCCTTGGACACACCGCCGCCGATTACGAATATCTCAGGATCGATAACAAGTGTAATCGCAGCCAGTGCCTGTCCCAGATATCTGCAGCTTGTCTCAAGTGTTTCTACAGCGATTTCATCGCCTTCCTTGGCGCAGTCACAGACATTCCGGCATGTCAGCTCATCGCCGAAGTCTCTCATTCTGGAAGGTTTGTCTGTCTTTGCAAGGTTTCTCTTTGCCTCGCGGAGTATTCCCGTCGCACTGGCAACCTGTTCAACGCAGCCGTGTCCGCCGCAGTTGCACGCTTCCGTCTCTTCGTCACGGATATGAATATGACCGATCTCTCCGCCCAGTCCGTGCGAACCGGCAACCATCTTTCCGTCCAGAATAATGCCGCCGCCGACACCCGTGCCCAGCGTTACCGCGACAACATTGGAATAACCTTTGCCGCCGCCCTGCCACATCTCACCGAGTGCTGCAACATTCGCGTCATTGCCGGCCATGCATGTAACTTTGCCGCCCATCGCTTCCTCAAGCTGTCTGGCAGGCCAGATATCCTTCCAGCCGAGATTTACACACAGCTCAACGTATCCGTTGGGCTGTACCGGACCCGGCACACCCATGCCGATTCCTTCAACATCGTCAATATCGACACCGTTGTCAATCAGCTTGCTCTTCAATGCAGCCGCAATATCTTCTACAATATATTTCCCGTTTTCTTCTTTTCTTGTCGGCACTTCCCATTTGTCGACCAGTTTTCCTTCCGATGTAAAAATGCCGCATTTTACGGTTGTTCCGCCGATATCAACGCCAACTACATAACTCATATAATTATTCCTCCGATCAGCTTCTGATATTATTATAAATTCGCTTTGAATCCCCTTCAAGAACTCCCGGACGATGATAAATCTTATTTCTGTATTTCCGCCCCATATAATACCTGTTTTATACAAAAGGCGCATGTTCCGCAGTCTGCCGGACGCATGCGCACTCTGATTGTTCTGTATTGTCTGACTTATCTGGTGGAATCTCTTTCCACAAGTGATACACGCACGATGTTTTCTTCATCCGCTTCTTCACCTGCAATCAGCTTCAGAAGCACTTCGCACGCCCTTTCAGCCAGAAGCGCCGGATTGCGGTCAATGGCGGTAACCGAAGGTGAAGACATCGCAGAATAAGGTGAATTGTCAAATGAAATCAGTCTGACATCCTCAGGCACATAATAGCCTGTCTTTTTCAGAGCTGTCATAGCACCGAACGCAGCTCTGTCGCTGCTGGTAATAATACCGTCGATCCGGCAGCCGTTCTGCATCAGTTCCTGTACCATTTCCTCTGTTTCCTCTTCACTGCTCTTTTTTCCGGGACGGTTCAGAATCAGCTCGTTCCGGACAGCGATTCCGGCTGCTTCAAGTGCTTTTTTATATCCGGTAACTCTCGGACTCTCCTGCTTCTCGGCAGTATATCCTGCCATCAGGGCAATATTTCTGCACCCTTTTGCAATCAGACAGGCAGCCGCCTCCTCCATCGCCGCCGCATCATCATTCGCAACCCACGGAATCTTTCTTTCAGATTTAGGGACACGGTCCACAAAGACAAGCGGAAGATCCCCGCTGATCAGGTCATCCGGAAGTGATGACAGGCCTGATACACAGATAATGCCCGCACATCCGTTCTCCTGAAGTGTTTTCAGGTAGTCTTTTTCCTTTTCCGCTTTGTTGCCGCTGTCACAGATAAATGTGAAGTATCCGTTTCTGTGCATTTCCTTTTCGATTTCGTGCGACAGATTGGCAAAGAACGAATTATCCACTGTCGGCACAATCATTCCGATCGTTTTCATTATTCGTCACCTCTCAGACCTGCAATGAGTTCACGGTATGTTCTGCCCTTGCGGAACAGAGCGCTGGAGCCCAGGATGAATCCGTCGGCACCGATCCCGGAAAGATCTTCAATTACCTCCGGTGAACAATGTCCGTCAATCATGACCTTATAGCCGTATTCCTTTTTCAGTTCCACCAGCTGCATGACCTTTTTTCTTGTGAAATCGATGAAGCTCTGGCCTGCAAATCCCGGATTGACCGTCATAACCAGCACATAATCACAGAGATTGAGAATCTCGGATATCTGAGCTACGGAAGTGTCAGGATTAACCGCAATGCCTGCATACGCTCCCATCTCCTTGATATGAGCCAGTGTTTTTACAACATATCTTTCCGATTCAGGATGAATATAGATGATATTTGCACCGGCATTGATAAACCAGTCGACTTTTCCTGCGGGATTCTCCACCATCAGATGGCAGTCAACAGGTTTGTCCGTATATCTTCTGATTGTCTGAACATCCATGACTCCCATCGTGAAATTCGGCACGAACGTTCCGTCCATGATATCACAGTGGAAGATATCGGCACCTGCATCATCAAGTGCCCGTACTTCATCAGCCAGATGTCCGTAGTTGGCACACATCATGCTCGGGCATAATAACCTCTTCATACGGCTTCCTCCTTTTATTCCTCAGCTGCTTTAAGATGCTGCGTCCGGCCGATCTCATCGATCATATCGATTCTTGTCTGATGCCTTCCGCCTTCATATTCGGCTGCCAGCCATTCATCAACGATCATTTTGGCTGTTTCGATTCCGATCACTCTGGAACCGAAAGCAATAATGTTGGTGTTGTTGTGCTGTTTGGAAAGTCTTGCTGTATAGGGATCCGAGCATACGCATGCACGGATTCCGTTCACCTTGTTGGCGGACAGCGAAATACCTACGCCGGTACCGCAGATCAGTACACCGGCATCAACTTTGCCGTCAGCCACCAGTCTTGCGACTTTATATCCGCTGACGGGATAGTTGAAGCGTTCCGTACTGTCTGTGCCCACATTGATTACTTCATATCCTTTTGATACAAGATAATTCATGATTTCATTTTTCATTTCCACTGCTACGTGATCATTGCCGATTGCAAGTTTCATATTCATTTCCTCTCTTTCCTGCTGCACCTGCAGAATAAACAAAATCCCGGATTCAATCCATCTTTTGACCGGAAAGTGAAAAAAACATTCAGAATATTTCCGAATGTTTGTTCACGGTATGAATATTTCGTTCAAAACTAGATATCATGCGCCAGTTTGTCTCCCTCGGTCTTGAGGCTTTCATGCCGTTCAAGATCAAGTGCATAGACAAATCCGTAAAGGCTGTTGAGCACATAGCGCACGCACTCCTGTGAATAATAACCCGCAGCTTTTCCGACTGTTTTTTCATTGTCGGGAAGCGTAATGCTGAAGTCAAAACCCAGAGCCTTGTCCAGGGTGCTGATCAGAATGACCGGGGTGCCGTTCTTTCTGAAGATTCCCGCTTCTTTTTTCATCCTGCTTAATCCGAAACCGGAATAAGATACGAACAGAGCCGCTTCATCAGGTCCCGACCAGCGTGCAATGACCACACTGTCCCCGTATCTTCTGGGAATTGTTGTCTGTCTGCCGATTTTATTCATCATATTTTCAAATGCATAGCAGCTGATCTGCGTATCGCCGTCCGACATGATATAAATCGTTCCTGCCTTTGCAAGAATTCTGCCGACGGTGTCTATTGCGGAGGGATAAATCGTATCGCTGCAGTCACGCACAGCCTGCTGCATAATCTTCCCGACATTGTTCATAACGACCGAAGCACTGGCATGGCTGAAGAACGGATTATTGATGTCCACTTCATGATTCTCACGCTGCGCACGTTCGAGTTCCCTTGTATATGCGATGCGGAACTCCCTGTATCCCCCGATCCCCAGTTTGCGGATCAGACGGAGAACAGTCGCATTGGATGTAAACGTTTTTTCAGCCAGTTCCGTAATTCCCATGTCTGATACAGCTTCACTGTTGTTCAGTATGAAATCTGCGATAACCGTCTCGCTGGATGTAAATCCCTGTTTTCTCTGCAGCTGTCTGATCAGTGTCATATACTTCTGCCTCCGTCTGTATTCTCTCATGATTTACGAAAACAGAAAAGCGGCACAGCCGCTT
>JAILGV010000140.1 GCA_024696355.1 Solobacterium sp. | reverse complement strand
TCGGATCGTATATATGGCAGAGGGGAGGAAAGATGAAGGAAAGTGAATTTGTTCATCTGTATGAACAGCTGCATGATACGGTGTACCGCATCGCCTTCAGTTATCTGAAGAATACCGCAGATGCAAAGGATACCCTGCAATAAGACAGTCAGTGCATCCTGAACAATGACATATATGAAAGGCTCCCGGAGAAGGAGCCTTTCATATACTGCACAAGGACAGAAGAAAACACCGCGTCTGCGGTGTCTCTGGTTTATCAAGCTGTCAGAATTCTTTTTTCTCCATAATACGCACGCTTGCGATATAGGATGCGATTGAAGCAAGCACACATACCGCAGTCAGAAAAAGAAGAACAACGGCAGGGGAAAGACGGTCAAGTGTCTGTACAGGTCCGGCGAACGCATCGGAAGAACCACCTGTGATTCCGCTGACTCCGAATACAAGGACAGCAATAATGCCGAATATGAGAAAGAGAACAACTCTGCTTTTCTCCGAACCGTATTTCAGCTGAAGGGGAATCATGACCGTTACCGACATGTACAGAACAGGGATAAAGGCCAGAAGCATCGGCAGTTCAGACGGGTCTGCCGGGCTGCGGCGGATCAGACTGCTGATAAAGTACAGCAGCGTTCCGATCAGCCAGGCCGCTGCAGCCATCATCAGGCTGAACAGGTATTTTTCCCTGACATATGTTTTTCTGTCAAACGGCAGTGTCATCAGAAAAGCAAAGCCGTTGTCGAATTCGTCATAGCTGATGGTCCCCACTGCTATGATCGCTGCCAGCATCGTGAGATAGCCGATAATGAAGGTGCCCTCTATCGACATGCTCATGAAAACTGCCATGACCGCGAAGATCAGAATAGTCTGTTTTCTGGTAAGCGTAAGACGCAGATCTTTTTCTATGAGGCCGCGCATATCATTTACCTCCTGTCAGCATTAATATGAGATCGTCAATACTGCCGTTTTCAATAACAATCCCAGGATAGTTTTCTGCATAATACTGCTTTTCATTTGTGAAGCACACATATCCGTACTGTTCTTTCCTTGAACTGAGGAGAAAGCGTTTGTCGAGCTTTTCATATGTTTCGTCACTGACCTTCAGAACGGCATAGCTGCCCAGCAGCGTGTCGGTATCTTCATGAAGCAGGATTCTGCCGTCATGAATCAGATAGACATCATCGCACAGTCCTTCCAGGTCCGAGGAGATGTGGGATGTAAGCAGAACGGAGCATTTTTCGTTGATGAGAAGATACTGCCTGATCAGGTCAAGGATGTCATTTCTTGCCTGTACATCAAGACCGGCTGTAGGTTCATCCATGACAAGCAGGTCGGCTTTGTGGCTGAGTGCCGCAAGCACGCGGAGCTTTGCCCGCATGCCGGTGGACAGTTCCCTGATCTTTTTACCGTACGGCAGCGCCTGCGCATCGCAGTTCTTTCTGAAAAACGCCTCATCGAATGTCGGATACATTTTTCTGAGGATGCAGATGACATCCTCCACCCGCAGATATGAACTGAATCCGGAATCAGCCAGCGCGGTTCCGATCAGTTCCCTGTCTCTGCCGGTGAGATTAACCGCTTCTTTTCCGTTGATTGTGACATGTCCTCCGTCCGGTCTGATCAGACCCAGGACCGCCTTGATTGCAGTGGTTTTGCCGGCTCCGTTTTTTCCGACGATGCCTGTTACGGCACCGTCCGGTATTTCCATGGAAATATCCAGGCGGAAATCACCGTAGTTTTTAACCAGATTATCAACTCTGAGCATCAGTAATCCTCCAGTATGATTTTTACTATTTGAAGAATATCGTCTCCGGTGAAACCGACGGCCTTTGCCTTCTGAACCGCAGCGGCGAAGTCATCTTCCACAGACTTCCTGCGTGCCTCTGCGGCAAGCTGCCTGTCAGCTGCGGCAACATAGGTGCCTTTTCCGTGCACGGTTACGACAAAACCTTCCTCTTCCAGTCTGTCATAAGCCTTTTTCACGGTAAGGGCGCTGATCCGCAGTTCAGCGGAAAGGGCTCTGACGGAAGGAAGCGCTTCGTTTTCCGCAAGTTCACCGCTGATTATTTCTTTTTTCACCTGATCCGTAAGCTGTTCGTAAATGGGTACCATTGAGGTATTGTTTAATATGATATGCACACCGGTTACCTCCGCAAACAGTATATAACAGTATAAAACACTTGACAACTGTTATATGCTGTTTATCAAAAATATTTTTATAATTAAAGGCATATGCGGAAACTCTGCAGATTGTGTATGATGTATCAGGATTATGAAGCAGGGGGTTCTATGAGCAAAAAAGAAAAAAGAACACTGACAGCAGCGGAGAAGAGAAGACTGGAGCGGTTTGAAGAAACTGCAGAGAATCTCAGACAGCAGGGATATGTGCGTCATGATCTGACGGTCAGTATTGTGAAAGCAAATGTGTTTTCAGTATTTCTGCTGATACCGCTGGCCTTCATCGGATACGGAGGGTATTACCTTGTGCATCATACGATTGAATTCGGCGGCATGAACCCGCTGGTATTCTTTCTTCTGATGCTTGTGCTGATTGTTGTCCACGAGCTGATTCACGGCATCAGCTGGAGCTTCTTTGCACCGCACGGATTCAAAGACATTGAGTTCGGCATTATGATGCAGTATCTGACGCCGTACTGCACTTGTCTTGCACCGCTGAAAAAAAGCCGGTATGTATTCGGATCAGCAATGCCGCTGATTATTCTGGGAATCCTGCCGATGATCGCGGGCATTGTACTCCGGAACCCGGCTGTGCTGCTGATGGGAATTATCATGGCTGACGGTGCGGCAGGTGACATCATGGTGATTGCCAGGGTTCTGGGATATAAGAGCAATGCAGAGGATATCGTATATATGGATCATCCGACAGAGGCCGGCGGAGTGATCTTTGAAAGATAAAGGCATCAGTACATAAGAAAAAGGTGACCGGAATCACCTTTTTATGTGCCATATATCAGGTATGTCTGTGTCAGGACAGCAGGGGAAGAATATACGTCACCCACATCCATGACAGGGGCATAACCAGAATCATTGACGGAATCATGTCAGCGGTCGGGAACTGCTTCAGCTGAAGAATCCGCAATCCGGTCGCAATCATCAGGAATCCGCCGCATGCCTTGAAATCGTTGATCATGGCGGGGGTGGTCAGGGGAACGATGACGCCGGCCAGCAGAAACAGAGTAATCATAATAACAAACTGCGGAACAGCAATCAGTGATACAACCAAACCGAGCGTGCAGGCAAAGATCATTGCCGCAAACAGATCCAGGATGCTTTTTGCGATCAGGATGCTGTGGTCTCCGCTCATGCCGCTGACAAGAGATCCGTATATTCCGGTGCCGCTGGCACAGAACAGTACGATGATTGTCACAAGCATCGCCGACTGAGCACTGTCCTGCATGCCGAAGAGCTTCTGCATTTTTCCGGCTGCGGCTGTTATTCCTTCACCGAAATGAAGTGCCAGACCGAGGCAGGTACCGAGGATCAGCGAGAGAACCACTGCAGGCATATTCTGCATCAGCACCACACTGGAAATTCCCATTCCCGTTGATGCAAGACCGAAAAGCATATTCAGGGATGAGCGCCAGCGTTCCGTCAGGCGTTCTTTGACGATTGTGCCGATCAGACCGCCGGCTATGATGGAAATGCAGTTGATGATAATTCCGATGGGCATAATAAACTCCTCAGCATATGTTTGACAGTATACAGTACTTCGGTATCTGTAATAAGGCGGCGGGCAGATGCAGACGCATCATTCCCGGGCTGCGTGATAAAGTACGGTTTCTATGCTTTATTGTAGCATACCCGTAACTGAAGACCGTCTGTCTTCCGGATGATAAAAAGAAAGCGGAATAAAAAGTACTATATGCCGGCTGCCTGACATCATAAAAAAATGACGGAAACGATGTCTGACTGTGCATAAGAAAAACAGCAGACGGCATGATGTCATCTGCTGAGGGCAACGTGTGAATCAGCGGACAAGAGAAGCACCCAGTTCGCAGACTTTTCTGCATTCCTGCGGGAAGACGGTCTCGTGCCGCTCCATCTTTGCCTGCGGATTGAACATGGTCCATTCCCAGTCCGTCCTGCTGTAGTCCTTGAGCTGCAGGGTATTTCCGCTGACAAAGACTTCGGTTGGCCCGACAAAGCGGCTCAGTGTCTGCCGGTAATTGTCCAGCATGTCCTTGTACATGGTGTCCGGTGCATTGCTGGTCATAATCAGCAGGACGGGAATCGGATGCGTATTGCAGCAGGGGTTTTCCAGATTGTATGTCAGACTGCGGAAGATCAGGCGCTCATACAGGGCGCGGAATGATGCTGTCATCTCTGACAGGTAATTGGGCGAGCCGATGATCAGTCCGTCGGCTTCACTGATGGCGTCAAGCACCGGCGTCAGTCCGTCCCTGCAGATGCAGCGGCCTTTGAACTGTTCCTTCTTGCAGCCGAAGCATGAGATGCATCCGGTGTATTTTTCCAGCTTGAACAGATCGAATCTCTGTACCTGCGCTCCGGCGTCTTCGGCGCCTTTTACAGCTTCGCTGATCAGTGTGTCGGTGTTCCATCCTTTTCTAGGTCCTGCATTTACGGCAACGATTTTTACGGGCATATTGTTTTCCTCTCTTCGCTCTTTGCTTTAGTGTATTATATATTCTAATGTCTTCAGCACTGCATGATCTGCCCGTCTGATAATGAAAGGAGTGATGCCTGTGAAACTGTATCATACCGGGAAAACGGAGATCCGCCTGCCGGATATTCACCGGGGAAGAAAGAACGCTGATTTCGGACAGGGTTTTTATCTGACGCCTGACAGGGAGTTTAC
>JAILGV010000130.1 GCA_024696355.1 Solobacterium sp. | reverse complement strand
ATTATGAGCATCCCGTTGTACGCTTTGTCGACGCGCCCAAGAATCACAGCATCTATGTCTACAAGGATCCCAATATCGATCTTTCTAAGGATGTTGATCAGAAAGACATAATGCCCTATGCCCATGAAGGCCTGAAAGTTCAGGTGGTTGCGGAACAGAACGGCATGAGCTGTATCGTTTACAGCGATCGGAAATTCCAGCTGCATGCCGGCTGGGTTGAAACCAGGCATCTTTTCGGCTGCTTCCCGGGGAAAGTGACGATCATTGGAAATGCACCAGCGACCACCTTGACAGAGGCAGAAGTCCCTTCGATGAGCTGGAGCAAAGAGCCCTTTGTCGGGACGAATCAGAAGTGGGTTTCACTGGGTGTTCCGGTAAAGAACTGTGCGCAGTTTGAGCTGGCTTACCAGGTTACGAATGTTTATGACTGCCGGTTTGAAGATACGCTTGGCACGAGAACGATCTATGTCAATGACGGCAGTGGTTGGGTCGAAGCCGGTCAGTTTGACTACGATGCACAGGGGACGGTCCTGGTTACAGTGAACCTGAAAAAGGCAATGGATCTGAAGGCCGTTGCGGTGATCTCTTCCTGCAACGAACCGGACTGCTTCCTTGATCGAATTGAGATTCAGAGCCTTGGTGCAGTCGGAAACGTATCGTGATGAGAGCAAGCATTTTGAAAACAGCCGGGATTCTGACGGTGATACTGTTGGTCATCCTGGCTGTATATAATCCGAGACTGCCGCAAGCCGCTGCAGAAGTGATACCTTTGGATTACCCGGTGTATGTCGAAGAAGCAGTGACAGAAGTTGCTCTGACGGAGGAGAACTGGCTGGACTATTTCACGGTGGACTGCCGGGAGCAGCTGAATGTGTGTGCGGGGTGTGAGGATATTTCTCCGATTATCCACTTGGAGTATCGTCTGACACCGAGAAGAGAATACATTGACCGGCTGGTTTGTGATGGGTCTGAATTACACTTTGTCGTCCGCTATCATGAGAACTTCGGCATTTTCCCTGTTGATGTTGAGGGAGGGCACATTTTGGACGACAGTTCCTATTCGACAGCCAGTCCGAAGGCGATACAGGTCACGTTGATTCTTACATCAGGCAATTGTACGGACGGCACTCTGATTGTATCAACCGATGTAATCTGTACCGATATCGACAGTGGAATCGGCCAGGTATGCACCTCATTTGAAATAGCAGCGGCGGAGGGGCTCTTTCAAATCCAGGGCACGAATTTGTCGGCAAATCAGGCTGAAGACACCGAGATTGTGGCACAGGGGATTACCGGCAGCGTCCGATGGAAGCTGGATGAGGATGGCCTCTTAACAGTGTTCGGCGAGGGGAAGATGGCCACGGGGAGCAGCATACCCTGGAAGGACTATCTGAATGATATCCGTCGTGTTGTAATCGATGACGGAGTATGTAATATCTGCAGGGATGCTTTCCGGCATGCACAGAATCTCGAAGAGGTCTCAATTGGAAATACCGTCAGTGTCATCAGTGATTCTGCGTTCTATGACTGTCCGAAACTGCAGCATATCTGCATTCCGGCATCTGTTCAGGCTATCGGCGAGCAGGCTTTTGCGGCGGACGGAATGCTTGGTTCTGTTGAAGTGGATCCGGACAACCTTTACTATGCTTCAACTGGCCGCACAATCTATGATAAAAACCTTACGACGCTTGTTTGCTGCGTCGGAAATGTGCCGACTTTCCGGATTCCGGAGGGGGTCACATCCATAGGCCCCTGTGCGTTCCGCGGTCACAGCAGACTGTATCAGGTGGAGCTTCCAAATTCACTGGTCAGTATAGCGGAAAGCGCTTTTCGGGACTGTGACAATCTGAAAGACGTTTTTTTCCGCGGCACGCTGGAGGAATGGGAGAACATTTCGGTTGGCAGCTGCAATGATGCTTTGGCCTCGGCAAAGCTGATTTGCAGGGAGGTCGGAGACCGGCCGGCAAGAAGCGAAATGAATACATTGCTGGACGATGGCGAATTGACGGTTCAATATAAGGGTCAGTCTCTTCTCGTTGAACTCAGCGGCATTGAAGTTGCCGATACCTACCTGCTGGACCGTACAGGCAGCATGGCCGGCTTGTCGGAATATGTCTGGACAATCGGGTTTTCGGACGGATTGCATGCTTATCAGATGTCAACGGCTTATTTTACAAAAAACCCCGGAATGAACCGGACAGGCAGCCTGGATGACATGAAACATGATTTCCTTGTTGAGACATCGGAGTGTGCCTTCCGGTCTCTTGCCGAAGCCGATGTTCAGCATACCGATAACAGCATCTGCTGGCGGGTGGAACTTCCGGAAACATGTTCCATTGATTACGATTCCATTGATTCCTTCAATGTTGAAATCAGGGATTTTGTCGGACACAGGCATATGGAAAAAAGACATTACCTACCTGCGGACCTGACAGGGGCGGAAGGCAAAGCAGTGGGAAGAACGCTGTATATGGGCTGCTATGAACAGGACAACCTTGCGTCCGACGGCGCCGAACCGATTGAATGGGTCGTTCTGGCGGTTGAAAAAGATCAAGCGCTGCTGATGAGTCATTATGGCTTGGACTGTATTCCTTATCAGGAACATTGGGAAAGTGAGATTCACTGGAGCAGCTGTGATCTGCGAAGCTGGCTGAATGAGGATTTTTGTCTTTCTGCATTTTCTGAAGAAGAGCGGAAAGTGATTCTGCCGGTTCTGCAGGCGAATACCGATGATCCGAGAGGAGATCGGGTCACGGAAGACCGTGTCTTTCTCTTGTCTTTGTCCGAGGCGGCACAGTATGTGGAAGGAAAAGAATATGCTATATGCCAACCGAGTGATTATGCGATCGGCAGAGGAGCAGACGATATTCTACGTGAAGAATACTGGTGGCTGCGGACGCCCGGAAGCGGGAATAGAAACGGCAGTATTGTTGATATATTGGGAAAGCCGACCAAGAATGGTTTTACATGCACAAGCGAGAGCGTCTGTGTCCGCCCCTGCTTCTGGCTGGACCTGTCGGCGGCTTAATGAGATACAGAATGTCTAACAGAAGCAGGATAAGAAAGAATCATGAATATCAAGTATCATACAATCAACCGGGACGGTTGCAGTATTCGCTGCAAGCTGTTCTATGACAATCTAAATGATGTCCGCCGTGCGGTGCTGTTTGTGCATGGCTTCGGCGGACATAAGGAGACCAAAGCAGCGGAGCGCTTTGCGGAGGCGGCTGTGTCTAAGCGGAAGGGTACCCTGGTCATGGCGTTCGACTGGCCATGCCATGGGGAAGACGCAAGAACAAAGCTGAGGCTTGCGGACTGCAGTGAGTATATTTCCCTTACCACGCAATATTTTGCGGAACTTGCCGGGGCAGATAATGTGTCTGTATGTGCGACCAGCTTCGGCGCCTATCTGATTTTGAAGTACATTGCGGAAAACGGAAATCCCTTCCATCGCATAGCATTGAGAAGCCCCGCAGTGAATATGTATCAGGTGATCACGCAGAATATCATGAATGAAGAAAATCACAGAGACATTTCACGCGGGAAGGAAACCCTGGTTGGTTTCGACCGGAAGGTTAAGATCGGAACGGAGTTTCTGCAGGAACTGAAAACGGCAGATATTACGAAGTTCAGTTATATGGATTTCTGTGACGACATCCTGATTCTGCACGGAAGAAAGGATGAGATTGTACCAATTGAGGCGGTCCTGTCCTTTGCAGATGATAATCTGATCGAGTGCATCATATTTGAAAAGGCAGACCATCGCTTTGTTGATCAGAAGATGATGGGCGAGGCTATAGCCAGGATGGTCGGTTTTCTGTTTGAAACTTAATAAACCATAGAAAAGGAATGTCAATTAAACAGTATGAAAAAAATTACAGAAGATTCCTTTAATCCCTGCCCGAGATGTGGGAGCAGGAAAGTAACATCTTTTTTTGACATGAATACGTTTACAGGTTGGATTTCCTGTGGCGATTGCGGATTTGGAACAGCCTGCTGGGATGAACTAGAAGATGCTGAATCTGAATGGAACTCATTTTCTCAGGATGATTATTCGCGAAAGACTGCTGCTGAAGATTCGGCTTCCGAGAAGATAAAACCATCTGAAATTGCTGATGAGCCGACCCGAAAGCACCTCACGGACAGCATGTACTTGACGATATTCCCTCCGACCAATATCAAGTATTTCCTCGAGATGGAGAGCGAAAAACGGAGAGAGTATCTGGATGATGTCTCCGCATATTATGACCTGTTTCTACAGTACCTGATTCACAATACCTGTATTAAGAAATATGATGATGAACTTCGGGATTATAAAGAATGTCTGTTTCCGTTTGAAAGTGTTTCCGAACACGATCAGGACATATACCAGTATTTATGCAATCATCGGCTATCCTATTTCTATATCAGGAACAATATTTATCTTGAACGGCTGGATGATCAGGAAAGGGAACAGCTGCATTCTCTGAAGAACAGTTGCGAATACAATGATCAAATCGATTCCTTCATCGGAAAAACGTTCCGGAGAGTTACATCCGAGATAACAGACGGATCAGCGTATTCCGTGCGGACTAACTTTGGTCCTGCGACTCAACATTATTTTGCACCTGCCGGGTCGATTGTGATCGGCGGAAGAATATATGAATACGTAAAAAGCTTGGATACGGCCGAAGAGGTGGATGCATATTATCAAAGGATTGATATAATGGATGAAATATGCCAGAGATTGGAAGAGGAATTATGGGACGATTTAGGCATGACGGTTCGTGTTATCAGCTATGTAGAAGGCACAGTAAGAAGTATAGGAGAGTATTTATAACAGGAAACGGCTTCTGTATCCCGACTTAACAGAAATAGAATACAATGGAATGGGACAAATATGAGACGAAACAAGTTACTAATATATTTGATTGTCGTGCCGGTACTGGCATGGAGTGGCATTGTGCGAGGATTTGCAGATGCGCCTGCTGAAATTCGGGCGGATGAAAACGGTTTTCTGATCGCGGATGGAGTGCTTTACGGATATGTCGGAGAAGAACGAAATATTGTTGTACCGGATAGTGTCTCCAGGATTGCCGATAATGCGTTCTACGGATGTTATGAATTAAACCGAGTTGTTCTGCCCGAAAGCGTAACGCTGATCGGCAATGATGCTTTTCATTACTGCTGGAATATGGTGGGGATCACACTTCCCGAAGGACTTGTAGAGATTGGTGATCGGGCATTTTCAGGTAACTGGCGTCTGAGCGAAATCACGATTCCGAAGAGTGTTCAAAAAATCGGCCGGGAAGCATTTTTTGATTCCGGAATTTCCGGCGAGATCACTCTTTCGGTTGAGATGACGGTGATAGAAGATCGATGCTTTACTGGAACAGGACTGAATTCTGTTAGGCTTCCGGAAGGAATTGTCAGAATCGGAAATCAGGCTTTTGCGGGCTGTGAGATTGAAGAGATAATCATCCCGGACAGCGTGCAAGAGATTGGTATCGGAGCCTTTGCCGGCTGCGGAAAATTGAGAG
>JAILGV010000105.1 GCA_024696355.1 Solobacterium sp. | reverse complement strand
GATTATGCAAAGCACCCATCCCTAAAACAGACATTGCATCATTTCCCGCGGCTATATATATGCCCCGATCAGTTCCCAGAGCATTTTCGCAAACAGAAGCCCCAGCACGGCAAACATCATTCCGCGCACTTTCCGGCTTCCCCCTCTGATGGCATACTGTGCACCCGACACGTTGCCCAGAATACTGCAGACAAGCGCCGGAAGCGCCAGTTTCCAGTATACATTGCCGTGCAGAATCCAGACTGCCGCAGCGGAAACATTTGAAGCCAGATTGGCCGCCTTGGCACAGCCCGATGCAGTGAGCAGGTCCATAGCCAGAAAAGCGGTAAAGCAGATAATCATAAACGTGCCTGTCCCCGGACCGAGAAGACCGTCATAGCATCCGGTCAGAAGACCGATCAGAAACGATACCGCAGACTCCTTTGCTTTTGACATGTCAGGCTGAACACGGTTCCCGCTTCCGAAATCCTTTTTCAAAGTCAGGAAGACAGCCACACACGGAAGCGCCGCGAGCATGATCATTTTCAGGACCGCATCGGAAATAAAGGACGCAAGCTCCGCACCCGCAGCCGAACCGGCAAAGGCCCCCGCAGCCGCATAAACCGCAGACCTGATCCTGACCTTGCCGTTTCTGAAATATCTGACGGTGGCAGTAAACGTACCGCAGCCGTTGACAACTTTGTTCGTGCCCGCCGCAAGATGTGCGGGCAGTCCCGCCATCAGATATGCCGGAATTGAAATAATTCCGCCGCCTCCCGCTACCGAATCAACAAATCCGGCCAGAAATATCAGCGGACATACAATCAGACATGTTCTCAGAAACCCGCTCATACATTACTCCCTGCTTCTTTTTCCGGATCCTCTGCAAAAAGAACCATGACCAGCGTTCCGGCCGCAGATACCAGCAGCCCCGTCAGAAGCACGCTCTTTACGCTCATGATGTCAAACATTCTTCCGCCCGCAAAACCCGCAAGAAGCGTACTGACGGTTACTGCCATTGCCAGAACAGCCTGACCTTTGTTTCTGTCCTGTTCCGCAATATACCTGCCGCCGTAATAAACCACAGCCGGAACAAGTGCCGCGTAGCTGAACATCTGCAGAGCCATTGCCGCATAAAACACAGGCACACCGGCGGACAGATAAATCAGAAGATGCTTCAGGGTGAAGCATACTGCCGATGCTTTCATAATCGTAACAACCGAAAACCTCTTCATCAGGAAGGAAAACCCCAGCATGACAGGAAGTTCGCACATTCCGGCAATCAGCAGAGCCGTCCCCTGAACCGTTTCGGCACGTGACGCGTCAACAAACTGTCCCAGAATTTTGGCAATATATGTATTGCATAACATATGCATGAAGTAAATCATTACAAGAGCGGAAAAAATCACTGCCGTCTGTCTGTTCCTTCTGAAGAATTCCGCATACGATACATTTCCTGCAGAATCATTGTTTCCCTCAGCTTTATAACTCCCGGATCCTTCCGGCATAAGCCGGACCATAAGCAGAGTAAACAGGGCAGCCGCAGTGATGTATATCGGATAGCTTCCTCTGCCGAAGTGTGTCCAGAGCGTTCCCGTGAGCTTTGAACCGACCGCAAAAGCAGCGGACCCGATGCCGCGGCATAAACCGAAGTTGATTGTCTGATGATCCCTTTCGTAGCTGAAAGCCATGGAATTCAAAAGCGGAACGGTCACCCCGACCGCCGTAAATGAAATTACAATCAGCGGAATTATCAATGCCTGTCCTTCCGGAACAAATGCCGTAAGCATTGCGGGCACAGCCGTGATGATCATCAGGGCCGAAACAAATCCCTTCTCTGTTACCTTTTCACTGCGGTCAGCCAGAGAACCTGCCCAAGGCTGAATCAATATACCCAGCGCACTGATCAGGGCAATCACCGTTCCCGCCAGACTGTCGCTGAATCCGGACTGGGAAAGATAGTTATATACATAGCCGCTTGATGCACAGAGCACCAGCATATAGCCGGCATTTACCAAAGCATATTTCAATGTCAGATTCCGATATTTCATATATCTTCCCCCGCAGAGAGTTCAGCACTGCATTATCAATATTACCAGTATCCGTGAACACAGGGACGCAAACTTCATCATAAATCAGAAAAACATCAGTTCTGTTCCCATAAAAAAGCAGATGAATAAAAATTTATCCACCTGCTCCGATACATTCAGATTCCTCTTCCGGTTCTACTGATCATTTTCAAGCAGACTGTGAAACAGGTCCACAGTCTCCGCGGGAAGATCAAAAGATTCCTCCTGAATGTTTTCCTTTACCCGTCTCCACATCTGAGGATCCGTAAAGTCATACGCGCGAACAAAGCTTCTGTCGGGAAGCACGCCCGCAACGGTTTTTGTTATGACAAGCGCGGTCAGGTAGTCCCCGGCCGCAGATGCGTGTTCCCCGTCTTTCCAGTACAGTTCAATATCCGGATTTTCTTTTCCTGCCAGACTCCAGAACTTTCCGATTTCAGCCAGCTTCGCACCTGTCTCTCCGGCAATCTTCGTATACCTTCTGTTCATTTCCTCCTGATGATACGGCATTGCTTTTTCCGCCCAGGTTTCAAATATGACAGGGACAGTTTCACTTGATCTGCATAAATCGACAATTCTCCGGGTATTGGTGTATGTATCCTCTTCATCCACCATCGGATGTGCAGCTTCCTGAATCACACAGTAATCATATTCCCCGTGCAGAAGATTGAATCTGACCGCAAAATACTCTTCATCCATATGCCACTTCAGTGACCGTCCGCCATAGGCAAGCATAAAGACTTCACATTCCTCTCCTGTGGCACTGATAATCATTTCCTTTACCAGCTGCGGCATATCATTCATAAAGGTATGACTGTTTCCGATAAACAATATTTTCATAATGGTCTCCGTGAACCGCTGTGCCGGTTCTCTTATTCAGACATCAGAGATTCTGCAAATTCCGCAGCAGCCTTCAGATCTTCCTCATTCGGTCTTCCCTTATGGATCCCCTTGAACTCTCCGCGGCAGTGGAATTCTCTCTCATCCATTTTGATTCCGGCTTTATCCGCTTCGGCTTTTACCTTCTTCCATGTAGAATTCAGCATGGCAGCCGATCCGAAATTAACAATTCTGCCGACCTTGTCTTTATCCAGGGAACGGATAAACTTTCTGACCTCCGGATCAATAGAGAACGCATAATATGAGTTTCCCAGAAGCAGAACGTCCACAGCTTCGCTGACCGGCTCACTGATCGGCAGAGCTTCCACACCGAGTGCATCAGCCACAGCTTCAGCCAGCCGTTTTGTGTTTCCTGTTTTGGTATAATATCTGACTGCAAATTTCATCATGATTCCTCCCTCTGATTATTTAATCAGATTATCGCACATGACTCAGCCGTCATGTTTCTTTCTGCCCGTCTTCCGGCAGAACCCGAAGACTCTCCGGCCAAAAATGAAAACTTTCCAAATTTTTACATAAATCATGAAAGAAATTGTCCGTTTTTTCTTTTTGCGGCAAGAATCAACTTTTGATTTACACCCGGCTGTATTATAATCTCTCTGTCTGTCAGAGAAGATGATTTATAAAGAGACTTCCCGGGGAGGAAAAGCTATGAAACCATATGTTGAAATGAGCTCGGAAGAACTGATTCAGTTACGGGCAGATCTGAAAGTGCAGTATAAAAAAGTGCAGGCTCAGGGCCTGACACTGGATATGAGCCGCGGCAAACCCTGCCAGGAACAGCTGGATCTTTCCATGGGCATGATGGATGTTCTGAATTCAGTGTCGGACCTGACATGTGAAGACGGTACGGACTGCCGGAACTACGGTTCACTGATCGGCATCCAGGAAGCACGTGAGCTGCTCGGCGATATGATGGAGAACAATCCGAAGGATATCATCATCTACGGAAACTCTTCATTAAACGTCATGTTTGATACAGTGAGCCGCTGCTGGACACACGGTGTCATGGGAAACACTCCCTGGTGCAAACTTCCCGAAGTGAAATTCCTCTGCCCTGTTCCGGGCTATGACCGTCACTTTGCGATCACAGAATACTTCGGCATAAAAATGATACCGGTCCCTATGACACCGACCGGACCGGATATGGATATCATTGAGAAGCTGGTTGCGGAAGATGCATCCATCAAAGGAATCTGGTGTGTACCGAAGTATTCCAATCCCCAGGGTATTTCCTATGATGATATAACCGTCCGCCGGTTTGCCAGACTGGAACCGGCAGCGCCTGATTTCCGTATTTTCTGGGACAATGCCTACGGCATGCATCATCTGTATGATCATCATCAGGATTATCTGATCGAAATTCTGGCTGAATGCAAACGTGCCGGAAATCCCGACCTTGTGTATAAGTTCGCATCAACATCAAAGATCACCTTCCCGGGAAGCGGCATTGCCGCATTTGCGACAAGCCCCAACAACATGGATGATTTCATGTCCTATCTCCGTCACCAGACGATCGGTCACGACAAGGTCAACCAGCTGCGTCACGTCCGCTTCTTCGGTGATATACACGGCATGGTGGAGCATATGCGCAGACATGCGGATATTATCCGTCCGAAATTTGAAGCTGTGGAGAGTATTCTGGAAAGAGACCTGGAGGGACTCGGTGTAGGCACATGGACCAAACCGCTCGGCGGCTACTTCATTATGTTTGACTCCTACCCGGGATGCGCAAAAGACATCGTTGCCCGTGCCAAAAAAGCAGGCGTTATCATGACGCCGGCAGGAGCTACATGGCCCTACGGAAAGGATCCCAATGATTCCAACATCCGTATTGCGCCCACCTATCCTTCAATGGGTGAACTGGAAAGCGCAATGAACATCTTTACACTCTGTGTAAGAATCGCTGCCGCAAAAAGGATTCTGCAGGAACGCGGCGACTATAAGCGGTAAATCCGAAGTATCATATCGTTCCGTTTAGAAAACAGATGTCAGCCGGAGCTGACATCTGTTTTTGTGTGTTTATAGTGCATCCATGTATTCTCTGATTTCATTCATCCGCCCGCTCTGATTCACAGAGAAAGGACATCTGTCAGTGCAGCGGCCGCAGTGAACGCAGTCAGAGGCGTTTTTTTCCAGCGTACGGTAATGCTCCGCCGCCATGCTGTCTCCTGCCCTGGCAAGGTCATAATACTTGTTTACAAGACCGATATCGATCCCGGCAGGACACGGTTTGCAGTGATTGCAGTATACACATTTTCCTTCTGCCTGCGGAGGTGCGAAAGAGCCGATCACGGAATAATCTGTTTTTTCCTCCGGCTGATCGTAATACGAAAGCAGTGTTTCAACTTCCTGTACGCTCTGCGCACCCGGAAGCACCGTCAGTACGCCGGGTCTGTCAAGACAGTAGCGGATGCACTGATGCTGTGTCAGCGCCCTGCCGAACGGAGACTGCTTCGCATCCAGCAGCTGTCCGCCCGAAAAAGGCTTCATAACGGAAATGCCCACGCCTTCTTTTTCACAGCGGCGGTAAACAGCACTGCGCTCATCCGCGCTGCCGTTGGCATATTCCCCGTGTCCGTAATCGTAGGCCGGATTGACGGAGAACATCAGCATATCCACGTCTGCATCATCCATAATCCTCTGAATCACCTTCGGTGTATGTGAAGACAGTCCGATATGTCTGACAATGCCTTCCTTTTTGAGCTGAAGAATATCATCATATACGCCGTTTTTCAGATATGTTTCCCAGTCGGAAATCTCATCCTGGCAGTGAATAAAGCCATAGTCAATATAATCCGTTCTCAGTTCCTTCAGCTGCTTTTCAACGGACCGTCTGATCGTTTCCCTGTCCAGCGACCATCCGTAGGTCCCTTTCGTATAATCCGCTCCGAAATGAATCTGATAGAAAATATCCTTCCGGACATCATGAAGCGCTTCCCCGTAAATCGGAAATGCAGCGCCGTCCCCGGCTGCCAGATCAAAGTAATTGATCCCGCCTCTGACGGCCCTGCGCAGTGCCTTTACCGCCTCTTCCTTTCCGGCGGAAGCCATATAGGAAGAGCCGATGCCGATCTCACTGATCCTGTCGCCCGTCTTTTTATTGATTCTGTATTTCATTCTTCACCTTTCCAGACTTCCTTTGCCAGTCTGAATACTGCCCAGGCCTTCGGCCATCCCGTATACATGCCCGCATGCGTGATGACCGCAGCGATTTCCTCCCGGGTGACGCCGTTGTTCTTTGCATTCTGAAGATGATATGTCAGGGAAGAATCCGTAATTCCCGAAGCCATCAGGGACACCACCGTAATGATGCACCTCGTCTTCCGGTCAATCGTTTCATCATTCCATACTTCCCCGAAAAGGACATCATCATTCAGATGCGCAAACATCGGGGCAAACTCCCCGAGCTGTTCTCTGCCTGCCGTCTGTACGATTTTCTCTTTCTTCATCATTCACGTTATGTACAGGTGCGCTTCATTCCCTGTACGCCTCTCCTTTCCTTCAGAATTCCGGTTACGCACTGAATGTAAGTGTTGTATCTCCTCTTCCGAGAAGCGCCGCCATTCCCTGCTCATCCTGATCCGTGATATGTCCCAGCCTGGTGTATGCCCATGCATTGGATCCGTAAAACACGACGACCTGGTTTCCCGCAAAAAGAACAATATCCCCGGAATGTGCTACGGTCTGCACGTCATGTGCAGGCAGATACGTCCCGACCGGACCGAACTGCTCATTTCCTCCGTACATGGACATATGAACCTGAAGCGGCTCATGTGCACATAACTGCCTTAATGCCTCAACCGATTCATTGCTTTCCCACATTACGGCGACTTCCGTATCTCCGATTTTCAGCTTCATCCGTTTCCCGGCCTCCTTCTGTCTGATGTCCTCTGAACGGAACAGTGACTGCACCGTTCTGATAAAGACACCTTTAGTACGTTTTTATCATAGTTCCCGTACCGTATATGCGCAAATAGCATCATTGAATATCATGATATTCTGAAGATGAATATCATAAACAGAGGACTGCACTGCAGTCCTCTTTCTTTTATAACGGATTTCTGATTCAATTGTCTGTCAGCTTTCAGCAGGAAATTTTAACGATCCCCTTAAGTACTGTTTCACACCCGTCCGGTCCGGCGAGTTTTGTTTTATGTGCATCCTGCGGGAACATGATCGCGAACATTCCGGCACTGAGTGTCATGCGTGTTCCTTCTCCCTCAAAGCGAAGCACATCTTTTCCTTCCTCCCTGCGGAGAAATTTCAGTTCATTCCGGTTAGCCCAGCAGATATCCTCTGTTCCCTGAGCGACATAATGGATGTCAATCAGATGATCATGGGCCTCCCATTTTCTTTTTTCATCCGGAAGAGTTTCATACGGCAGAATTTTAACTGTTGCGTCATGCGTCAGTTTTACCGGCTGTGTTTCTTCCGAATGCTCTTTCAGAAACAGCAGAGCCTCACGAACAGCTTCACCGATTCCGTAATACTGTTCGGCATTTTCAATTCTGTCAACGATCATGATTACAGAATCGGCACAATCCCGAGAATGACACCCGCCAGCATTTCAACCGTAAAGTACAGCAGCAGCCACGGGAAGCTGAACTTGATGAAGGCACCCAGGTCTTTGCCGAGCATGCCCGGTCCGAGGTATGTTACCGGAGATACCGGTGTAATGTTTCCGAATGCGTCACGGGCAATAATCATGATTGCACCGATTGTGGCAGCTGTAAATCCATATTCTGCACCGACCTGTGTGAACAGAGGAGCCAGACCGTAGTAGAAGCCGTCGGCACCGAGGCAGATGGAAAGCGGAATTGAAATGTAGCCGATGAGCAGTGCATAGAAGTTCTTGATTCCCTGAGGAATGATATTGACAATTGCAAGAGCCATTGCATCAAGCATTCCTGTGCCCTTCATGATACCGACAAGAACGCCGGAGCAGAGCATAATCGCAACGATGTAAACTGCATCAGCACCGTATTCCTTAACTGCTGCAATCTGCTTCTTTGTATCGGAGTAGTTGACCATCAGGGCGATGGAGAGACCGATCATGAATACGAAGTAGCCGGGGAATTTATCAAGGAACATCAGGACAAGCAGGCCGACTGTTGTAGCCAGATTTGCCCAGTAGCGCCATGTAATAGGAATATCGCGGATTTCCTGCTTTCTTCCGGATTCTTTTCCTTCACCGTTGTCCATGTTTTCATTTTTGCCGGCAGCGATTCTCTTCTGTTCGATTTTGCCGTAGAAGTAAGCAGAGATAACGTTGTAGACCATCATAACGATAATGATCGGAAGAATATTGTGGAATAATGCGCTTCCTTCAACACCTGTAGCTGCGGAAACACGGATTGTTCCTCCGCCGTGAGGAAGCATGTTGATGCAGGCGACAGCCTGGGCAATCATGAGGAACAGCCACTCAACACGGATGTTGTTTGCACGGTACAGCGGCAGCATTGCCGGAATTGTAACGAGAATTGTTGAAGTGGTACCGGTATCCATGTGGGAAATTGCCGAAATCAGAACAGTGATGATCAGGATTGCCGAAACATTTCCTCCGGCACGTTTTGACAGGAACTTGACCGCCGGGTCAAACAGTCCCTGCTCTGTCATGATTCTGAAGTACGTTGTCGCAAACAGTGCCAGACCGGCAGAACTCAGTGTGCTCGGAACACCGGACTTAACGAAGTCGCTGATGTCAGCGAAGCCGAAACCGGCAAGGAGTGCAAAGACGATCGGAAGGAAGACAAATCCGACAATCGGAGTAAGCCAGCCCTTGAGAAGTATAACCATCATTAATGCCATCATCAGATAGCCAAGTATTGCTAAATTCATTATTTTCCTCTTTCTTTTTAATTACCTTGTCAGGTATTGATGTTCTGATAAGAAGTGTTTGAGAGTGAAGCATTCTGCATATTGGCAGCCTGCAATTCCGGACTGCTGTGCCCGCATTTTTGCACGGTTCACATACATGGGAAACATGTTTTTCTGTGATCCGTAAGCCCTCATGGCTTCCTCTTTGACATGCTGCACATCAGTGATATCAATATATATTTCCGGGAAGAATGAAGAATCTTCGGGGACGTGAGGCTCAAACCCGTATACTTTCGGGCGCTTGTGCGGTTTGTAACCGTTCAGATCAGCTCCCGCCGCCGAAGCAATCGCAGCAGCTTCATATACTGCACTGCCCAGCATGGAATGATCTGTATTGTAGGGATCAATCTCCGAATCATGCGTCAGGATAACATCAGGACGGTACTTCCGGATCTTCTCTGCCAGAAGTTGCTTTCTTTCCCTCGTCATATCAATCGGATAATCTTTGAAATTCAGCACCTCCATATGCGTGATTCCGAGAATATCAGCTGCGTTTCTGCCTTCGCTGTCGCGGATGTTCCCACACTCTTCAAATGTACCATCCGGATGTGATTTCCAATATGAATTGCATTCTCCGCGCACACCGTAAGTAATTACAATCAGATCAACTTCTGCGCCCGCCTTGACATATTTTGCTATGGTTCCTCCGCAGCGCCAGACAAAGTCACCGATATGAGCCGCTATTACCAGTATTTTTGTATCCATATTACTTTCTCCTAGACTGCAAAGTCATCAAATTCACAGATCGGGAAGAAGCGTGAGAATGTTTCGGCATAGCGGCAGCCTTTGTTTCCTCCTCTTCCTGCAGCATAGGAAGCACGGAAGACGGCTTTTTCCTCATAAGCTGCCCGTGACTTTTTCTGTGTCTGCATGCACTCCATCGCCTTGACTTTCTGATCCCAGACTTCCGTGATATCGATATAGACATCAGCTTTATAACCGCACAGCTCGGGATTCATCGGTTCAAACCCGAATACCGGAGCATATTTCATTCCGGATTCCGCCGCAGTTTCATACGCTTCCAGTACAGCTCTCCCTGTGATCATGTGATCGGGATTGACACGGTCTTTTCCGGTATCGTGCGTCAGAATAATATCGGGTTCAAACGCGAGGATATCCTCCGCCAGTTTTCTGATGCGTTCAGGACTCATATCCAGACAGAAATCCTCATAGCCGCTGAAGCAGATCTCAGCACCGAGTGCTTCCGCAGCACCGGCAGCTTCCGCTTTTCTAACTTCGCAGCAGGCAGCGTAATCGCCTCCGGTTTTGTAGAAGGCTGCTGACTCGCCCCTTGCGCCGTAACTCAGACAGATGATACGCACCTGCCATCCGTCACTTACGTATTTTGCAATGGTTCCCGCGCTCCTCCAGACAAAGTCTCCCGGATGTGCAGATATTACCAGCATCTTCTGTTTCATAAGACTTATTCGCCTTCCCAGAAGTCGTAGTACTGAGCCCCGGCCTTATCCAGAACTCCCGCCCATTTCTCGATATGTTTCCGCACCATTTCTGCTTTTTCATTTTCGTCTGCTGCAGCCCGCTTCCTGAGCGTTGCCTCTTCGCTTTCATGCTTTTTGACAGCTTCCGGCAGAAGTTCATCAACCCACTCGGGTTTGATCACAACAATGCCGTCCATGTCTCCGACCAGGATATCTCCCGGACATACAACCTGTCCGCCGCAGGCAATCGGAACGTTGATTTCACCCGGGCCGTGCTTGTACGGACCCTGAGGTGTTACCGAGATTGCATATACGGGGATCGGCAGTTTCTGCAGCGCATCCGCATCTCTGACGGCTCCGTCAACGATGAACCCGCCGATTCCGCGCATCACTGCATAGTTGACCATCATTTCCCCAAAGATCGAACGGTCGCGGCATCCTTCCGCATCGATTACGATGATGTCGCCGGGTTTTGCAAGATCCAGTGCCTTCTGTGTCACGAGATTGTCTCCGCAGGGAGCCTTTACCGTGAATGCCGGACCGAGAAGCGGCCTGTCATTGAACGGCACAAGATTGCTGCGCATATTGTAAAGTCTGTTGAGACAATCGCCGATGTTGCTGGAAGGAATTCCGGCAAACTTCTGAATTACCTCCGGATCCGGCCTTTTAAAATCTTTGAATATTCTGAATCCAATGTTCTGTTTCATATTTCCTCCTACCAGATAAATCTGCCTGTTCTGGCAGCTGCTCCGAATGCCGTGAAGGATTCAGCATAATAACACGGAACAGTTCTTGCCCTTCTGCATTCAGCAGCATTCAGCACCGCATCAGCCAGTATTTCCTCCTCTGAAATCCCCTCGATTATTGCCGCCTTCTTTTTGGAATTGAATCCGCTGTCGATGCTCAAATACAGATCCGGTTTCTCATTTGAACAGATTAATCCGAAAAACGGTGTCTGCCTCGGTGAAACCGGGCGCCCGTCACGGTATCCTGCTCCTGACGCAGTCTGATAAGCAGTCATTGCATAATCTCTGACTGCACTGCGTGAAGGATGTGAATAATCATTGTGCTTGCTGTATGTCAGAATTCTGTCCGGTCTTATTTCACGGTAGACAGAAGCCAGTCTGTCTGCCAGTTCCGGGTCAGTCTTCAGCGGCCGGGCAACTCCGAAATACTGACATGACTTCAGTCCCAGTGCATCGCATGCTTTTTGCGAATCCGCCGATTCAGATTCATGAACAGCCACTGCATAAACTTCGCTGCCTTCCTGACAGAAGCGTGCCGCCGTGCCGCCTGCATATCTGACGAGATCCTTCAAAGTCGAAACAATGATCAGTATCTTTGTCATCCCTTTTCCCTCCTTTCATCATTCACCCTTTTTATTAGCAATTTCCGTGCCAATCAAAAAAACCTGATTTTACGCATCTTCCGGTTCATTAAGTATTTCAGATATTTCAATTTATTTCATTTTATGTGAAATAAATTGAAATATTAAAATGCAAAGATCATTTTCTTCCTGTAATATTTAACTGTGAGGGCATGAATATGGCAGATCAGATTGTTTTTATCCTTGAGGGAGCACATCATATTGAATATTTACCGGACATTCTGAAAAAACATCATTGTTCATTTCCGGTTATCGGCAATTTCGATGACACAGAAGTCATGATCGAAAAGGCAAAGGAACTGATTAAGGAGGGAACAAAAGTAATTATT
>JAILGV010000089.1 GCA_024696355.1 Solobacterium sp. | reverse complement strand
ACAGAATATGCCCTATCTGCGCGATGATGACAGCCGCCGGTCAGATTTCAATGAACCCCCGGTCGTAGTCAATTATTTTTTCCATGAAGAAGTAAAGAGATCCGCAAAAGGAAAGAAGAACAGTATAGAGCTGTGACATATGAGACAGAACTTCCTGTTCTGTTTTATGAATCATTTCTTTTGCTATTTGATACCTGTTTTATTAAATCACATTCTCATATGACAATAATCCGCACGGAGTTTCTCCGTGCGGATCTGTGTATATACTTCTATAATTGTTTATGCAGAGTTTAAAGACTTATGATTTTGGTATTGTTTCTGAAACAGGTATTCTCAGACCAGCATTTCAGAAGACAATCTGACCTTTTCTTGCCAGTAGTTCTCCATCTTTAAATACATATTCACATGGTTTGGCAAGGCAGGCGAAATCTTCATCAGGCCTTCCGTCAATGACTGCAAAATCTGCCTTCTTTCCGACTTTCAGAGATCCTCTCTGATTCTCAGTCTGGCTGATCACAGCAGAATTAATTGTAGCCTGCTTCAGGATTTCAATTCGTGATACGTTCATGAACTTTTCCCTGAGCTGGAATTCTCTGGCCGGATTTGTCAGGAAGAAATCTTCCGCAACATCTGTTCCCCAGCCGACCAGAAGACCGGCATCGAGTGCCATGTTTAATCCTGTACACTGTTTACGGACGGCTTCTTCGCCCCAGACATCACATACACTGTAAGTAGCTGCAATAAGCGGCCTTTCTTTCCGCGCAAGCATTTTCTCAACATTTCCCGGCGTCAGTAATAATGCATGATCAATTACTCTGGCCCCGGCATCCACCGCACTGTTAATGGCGTTTTCTCCGAAGCAGTGAACAGAAAGATAAGTTCCTTCATATTCAACGACCTGCATAAGTGATTCTATCTCGTCCGGATAAAACAACGGTTTGTCGGGACGGGTTCCCACAGCCATTGCACAGCCCAGGATCTTCAGGAAATCCGCACCGTCTGAAATCTGACGTCTTGCCCCGTCTCTCAGAGAGAACGGATCATTGTAGCACATGCCGTAAGATGATGAATGTGAAGTGGCCTTTCTGCCGCGCTGGCTGGGTGTCATAATGATCCCGCATGCCTTAATATCCGGTCCTTTTATTTCCCCGGCATTAATGCTGTCACGCAGCTTGATCGCAATATTGTATGGTGTTCCGCAGTCACGGAGTGAAGTGTAGCCATAAGCCACAAGTGTTTTCATATACCGGATAGCACTAAGTATAAAATCATATTCTGAATAAAAGCTTTTTCTGTTTTTTACCGATTGGATATCCCACATGATATGCACATGCGTATTGAACAGACCAGGCAGTACTGTAAAGCCATCGCATTCAACTACATCTTCATCAGGATATACTCCTCCGGCAGGAAGAAATTCAGCAATAGTATCTCCTTCGACTCTGATATCTGCAGTATCGTTTTTGTATCCTTCGCATAATTCCGGAATCAGCCGGCAGTTTCTAAGTATCATTTTCTTACCTCTTATTATAATTTTACCGTTAAATCGTCTTATTCATCCTTCAGCTTGAATACTTCTTTGTCGCAATGAGTCAGGGCATACTCTGAAAGTTCGTTGCCGATGCCGGGCAGATCCGGTACGGCATACTGTCCGTCTACCGGCTGGTAATCATACTTGCAGAGACGCCTCATGTAATCACAAAGGGCAACCCTGTGATGTTCGTGAATCACAAAGTTGGTCAGCGTGCATTCCAGCTGCAGTGCCGCTGCTGTAGACAGCGGACTGCCGCAGGCATGAACCTGAACATTAACATCATATGTCTGAGCCATATCAGCAATTTTCTTTGCTTCCGTCAGACCTCCGCATGTTCCGACATCCGGCTGAATTACATCAAGACTTCCATTCTCGAAATACGGTGCATACTGCCATCTTCCGTAGATCCTTTCACCTGAAGCAAGCGGGATATTCACCCTGTCCCTGATAAACCGGGTCACTTCAGGTGTGGCAGTAGTCGGTTCTTCAAAGTAGAAAATCCTGTACGGTTCGAGTGCTTCGGCAATCTGAACAGCAGATCTGGCATCCGTATTGGAATGATTTTCTATAATAATATCGACATCATTTCCAACAGCATTCCGGACCGCTGACATTCGTTCTGAAATAAGATCAATATAATATCTTTTCCTAAGTGTTGTCGTATCATTGCGGGTGAAAACTCTTCCGTCTCTGTCAAATGTGAAGAAATCAAACTTCAGAGCATCATATCCTTCTCCGACAGCTTTCCTGGCCGCATCAGCGTAATCCTCTGCCGAGGCCATAACTTCATACTCCCCGCTCCAGCCGTACTGCAGCTGTGAAGCATAAGTCCGCAGCTTTTCCTGCCTTTTTCCGCCCAGGAGTTTATATACGGGAAGGCCAAGGGCCTTTCCCTTGATATCCCATAGGGCATTGTCAATGGCAGAGATACCGCTGTATGTTACAGGACCGCCGTTATTGCCCCAGAAGGTATTTCCAAACAGTTCATTCCATATGATCTCACTGTCAAATGGATCACGGCCAAGTATGAGCGGCGCAAAATCCTTCAAAATTCCGTATGCCGCATTTCTTGAATAACCATACGCAAGCGCAGCTTCACCATCGCCGTAAATGCCTTCGTCCGTATATATCCTGCATACAACCGGTGTAAAATGCTGACCGGTATGAAGCTTCATAACTTCAACTTTTGTAATAATCATTGTAGGATCTCCTGATTGTTTACTGAATCGTCACAATGTCCGCATCAGCGTAGGCTGCTTCAGCTATTTCCTGTCCGATTCCCGGCAGATCCGGAACATGATACTGTCCGTTGACCGGCTGATAATTATATTTGCACAGTGCTATATTATACGGACTTAATGCATATGTATGATGCTCATGGATCACGAAATTAGGAATAACTGCCTCGACCTGGAGAGCCGCTGCCGTTGATATCGGACTGCCGCAGGCATGAACCTGAACACCGACATCAAAGATATATGCCATATCACATACCTTCTTGACTTCGGAGATTCCTCCGCAGGTGCCGATATCAGGCTGAATGATCTGCAGCGCGTTGCATTTGAAATAGTCATAATACTGCCATCTCGTATAAATACGTTCACCGGATGCGATGGGAAGACCTGTCTTGTCTCCCACCAGCTTCGATAACTGTGGTGTAGGTGTTGTTGGCTCTTCAAAATAGAAGATATTGCAATGTTTGACGGCATTTCCGTACTGAATCGCGCTGTTTGCATCAGTCCAGCTGTGATTCTCTATAATCAGATCCACATCAGGCCCAATAGCTTTGCGAACTGTCTCTACACGGTCTTTCAGCAATTTCACAGTGGACGGAGGAAGCAGACCCATCCGGTCACGATCGCCGTAGGTATGTCCGTCAGGCGCAAATGTGAAGAAATCGTATTTTACTGCGTCATATCCGCCTTCGACCGCATCTCTGCCCGCCTGCGCGTAATCCTCAAGGCTCAACTGGGGGATAATATCCGGCCCCCAGCCGAACTGAAGCTGACTCGCATATGCTCTGAGAGTATCTCGTTTTTTACCGCCCAGGAGCTTATATACCGGAACACCGAAGTATTTTCCCTTGATGTCCCACAGTGCGATGTCGATCGCGCTCAGTCCGGCATTGAACACCGGTCCGCCGTTCTGACCCCAGAAAGTACTGCGGTATAATTTATCCCAGATCACTTCTGTATCCAGCGGATCCATGCCAATAATGAGTCTGGCAAGATTCTGTACCATACCAAAGGCAGCTGACTGCGCCTCGCCATAAGCCAGGGCAGCTTCACCATCCCCGAAAAGTCCTTCATCCGTATAGATCCTGCAGAGAATCGGGCGCCAATGTCCCTTTTTCAAGGCAGTTCTTGTATGAAGCACCTCTATTTTTGTGATTTTCATATATTTTTCCTGTCTATTCCCCTCAGGGGTGTGATTTCTTATGCTTCTTTTTCTTCAGGCTGTTCCCATTCCTCCCAGACAGAAAGCTTTACGTTCAGATCTCTGACCTTGGAACAATATACACCGTACAGCACTACTGCAATGATCACGATGGATGAAACGATTACTACTGATTTGTGCAGTGTCATGCATGACTTGATAAATGTGATCAGCTGAATTGAGCATGCCAGTCCTGTAATGACATAGAATAATCCGTCAGAAATATGAAGTTTGGACTGTTTCCATGCTTCTGCATGTTTCTTCGGGAAAGCAAACAATGAGAAATCAAGCATCAGTCCTGTAAGTGAAGTAACCAGCTGGAGCTGACTTGTAACCTGTGTAATGCTGTAGTTAAGCAGTACCGGAAGTACACCGACGACTGCTACAAGAATATATACGTTTGTTGCAGCGCCGTTCTTATTTGTTTTTCCGAATATGGAAGGCAGCCATCCGTCTCTTGCGGCCTGTCCAATACCAATGCCATATCCTGCAAAGTTCGCGTTAATAGTTGTAAACAAAGCCATCAGAGGGCCGCAGATGATAAACAGAGGATACAGAATGCCCGGAAGTAGTTTCTGCGCTGCGACAACCAGAGTATTGGAACTGCCGAATTCTTCCAGAGATACTGCACCCGAAGCAGCGATCGTGACAGAGAGATAAATAACCATCAGTGTAGGGATCGTCACCAGCATTACCCAGGGAATATCCTTCTGCGGATTCCTGGCAACACGTCCGAATGTGATCATTCCCTTATAGCCGTTGCATGAATAGATAAAGAGGAAGATTGCCGAGAAGAATCCTCCGGTCAGAAGACCGTCTTTAATTACCGCAAATCCATTCGGCATGAATTCGGGACCCGAGAAATCAAATACCGGAAGATGGAAATGTGTAAGTCCGAATACCGCGAAGATGAGCAGTGTTCCCATCAGAATCCATGTCATCACTTTCTGCAGACGGGCAAACAGATCAATTCCCTTCACATTCAGCAGAACAAAGAATATGACAATAACAATTCCGAGCAGACTTCTTCCCATCGGCGTATTAAGCACCGGTATGAGTTCAGCAATATATGATGTTGCTGATACGCACATAACCGAACAGCTCAGGACGTTCAAAGGGAACAGTGTCTGATAGATCAATCCCAATTTCGTGCCGGCCAGATCTACGACCAGAGAGCCGAATCCTCCGCCCAAGCGGACTGTCGATGCAACAAA
>JAILGV010000086.1 GCA_024696355.1 Solobacterium sp. | reverse complement strand
AGAAGTCGGAGTCGGTCTGCAGATTGAATTCTGAAAAAACTGCTCAGAAGAACAGTTTTTTTCTTTTTGCGGCTTCTGCCGTCAGATCATAATTATCCAGGATATTCAGATCCAGTCCGCTGACAACTGACAGGGCTCTGTTCAGATATTTGTCCGTCAGAAACAGTGCCGGTTCATGGACGTCTAGACCGATAATGACAGGACACTTCATTTCGGCAAATGCTTCAAAGAAGATTCTTGTCGGATAGGCATAGCGGTCTCCGTCCGCATAGCAGTGCATGTGCCGGACCCCGCTTCCGCAGTTGAGTTCAAGAGGCATCTGATAGCGCACGGATATTTCCGCGATCCGCCTGGCTGCCTCCCTGACCGAACCGTCAAGCAGCGGATACGACCACATGCATACATCCGGGTGGGCAATATAATCACACAGTCCGTGCCGGCAGGCTTCCTCCAGACAGTCCGTGTATCTGATCAGCTGACTCCGTTCACACAGTCCGTAGACGGAATCCCGGTCAATGGACAGATTATGCTGGCCGAGAATGCAGTATTCCAGATTTTTCCTGTACTCACGCAGGGTGTCCCACTGGTCCGGGTAATATTCCACTTCCATTCCCAGATGAATTTCAATCTTGCCGGCATACTTCTGCTTTAATGAACTGACGGACGCAATGTATTCGCCCACCTGTGAGATATCCATTCTTTCCCGGGGCATCGGCGTGCGGTATGCGGCATGGTCACTGAAGCCGAGGACCCTGAGACCCGCCCTGACTGCGGCCTGTACATATTCTTCATCTGTGCCGGATGCGTGGCCGCACCGGCTCGTGTGCGTATGGTAGTTTCTCGTAATCACAGAATGATTATAGCAGAGAGAACGGCGCATGATTACAGCCTATGTACCTTCACGCAGAAAAATCAAGAGTGGACTTTCTTTTCTGCAATGGTACAATAGGCACCATGTCAGGAGGTGATTTCATGGCAAAAGGCAATGCAGATCTTGATGCAATACTGAAAAAACTGGAAGCGGCTGAAAAAGAATTTGAAGAAAAGCTGAGCAGGTCACGGCTCGATGAACTGATCGGCAAAGAGGAAGCACGCAGACAGAGAAAACACTGAAAAGAAGCTGAACTGCCGGCATGAGACTGTGCAGTACATAATCCCGTCGGAAAAGGACGGGTTTTATTATGTTTTTTCGGCAGATACTGTTGACGTACCGGTGCAAGTCAGCTAATCTATTATTGAAGAACATATGAACAACTGTTCATATGATAAGAGGTTAGCATATGCCTGAATACAGACTTAAGACAGAAGGTATTGACTGCCCGCACTGTGCCGGAAAGCTGGCTGAAAAAGCTGCGGAAATCGAAGGCGTGCTCAGTGCGTCTGCAGATTTTGAAAAAGAGATCCTGACGTACAGCTGTGCGGAAGATAAACATGAGGAAATTGAGGGTAAGATTACGGAGATGATCCGTGCAGAGGAACCTGAGGTAAAGGTTTATGACCCTGATGAAGAGCATCATCATGAACATGAGCACCATGAACATGAGCACCATGAACATCATCACCACGGTCATGAAGAGGCGGCATCCTATATATTTGAAGTGAAGGGGATTGACTGTCCGAACTGCGCGAAGAAGCTCGAGGCAAAGATTGCGGCTGTCGAAGATATCCGCAATGTTGTTCTTGATTATGATAAGAGCACGCTGACTTATGAATGCGCCCATCATGACGGAAAGAGGAACGCGGAAACGGTCATGAAGATCATTGCGGAGGAGGAACCTGAAGCCGAAGTGACATCAAAGGGACATGTTCACCTTCATAATGATGAGTGCAGTGATGAATCCTGTTCCTGTCATGAACATCATCACCATGAACATGAACACCATGAACATCATCACGATCATGAGGAAGTGCATGCGGAAGGCACGGAAAAATACCGTTTCTCCGTAACCGGTATCGACTGTGCGAACTGTGCCGCCGGGCTGGAACGGGAAATTGCCGGACTGGACGGTGTATATAACTGTCATATCGATTTTATGAACAGCTCGCTGGTGTATGAATGTCTGCCGGAAAATGCCGGCATAATCGAGCAGAAAATGCGCAGAATCATCACCGATGATGAGCCGGAGGCAGTGATTGAAAAGATTACCGGACTGAAGACATACAGACTGAAGATTGCCGGCATTGACTGTGCCGACTGTGCAGAAAGGCTTGCCCGCAGGGCAATGAAGATTGACGGTGTTGAAGATGCTTCATCTGACTTCATGAATGAAATACTCAGCTACAGCTGTCTGCCTGTCCGTAAAAGAGATCTTGAAGAGAAAATCATCCGGATGATTGCCGATGAAGAGCCAGAAGTCAAAGTGACGGCAGTGACGGAAAGCAGACAGAAGAAGCCGGCTGAAGAAGAAGAAAAAGATACTGTTCTTCCAAGACTGGCTGCCGGTGCCGTTCTGTTTGTGATCGGACTGCTGCTTCACGGATTGCCGCAGACAGTTGTGTGTCTGGCAGCGTATCTTGTCCTCGGGTATGATGTCCTGCAGAAGGCTGTCAGAAATATCGGACGGGGCCAGGTATTTGACGAACATTTCCTGATGGCAGTGGCTACGGCAGCGGCGATTTATCTGAAGGATTACAGAGAGGCCGCCGGCGTCATGCTGTTCTATCAGATCGGTGAATACTTCCAGGCGCGTGCTGTCAGAAGCAGCCGGAAATCGATCAGCGCACTGATGGATATCCGTCCGGATTATGCATATGTAAAGAGAGACGGTGAATATCTCAAAGTTGATCCTGATGAGGTCGGCATCGGCGAGATTGTTCGTGTCAGGCCGGGTGAAAGAATTCCTCTGGACGGCAGAGTCATCAGCGGGGCGTCAAGTCTGAATACGGCTTCCCTGACCGGAGAATCAAAGGCGCGGGATGTCGATGTGAATGATGAAGTCATCAGCGGATGCGTCAATGAGACCGGCGTGCTGGAAATTGAAGTGCAGAAGGAATACGGGGAAAGCACGGTCAGCCGCATTCTTGATCTTGTTGAAAACAATGAATCCAATAAAGCGAAGACAGAACGCTTTATTACAAAATTCGCCAGATATTACACGCCTGCCGTAGTATTTGCGGCAATTGCGGTCGCAGCTGTCACCGCACTGCTTACAAATGATGTCAGGGACGGAATCGAACGTGCCTGTACATTCCTGGTCATTTCCTGTCCGTGTGCACTTGTAATTTCCATTCCTCTGTCATTCTTCGCCGGTATCGGCGGATTAAGTTCCAGAGGCATTCTGGTCAAGGGTGCCGGTGCCGTGGAAGTGCTGGCTGAGACTGATACTGTTGTCATGGACAAGACGGGAACGCTGACCAGCGGGGAATTTGCTGTTGCGGAAGTCCGCAGCTCATCTGATCCTGAGCAGACACTGAAGGATGCGGCATATGCCGAGTACTTCTCAAATCATCCTGTCGCAGCCGGAATCCGCAGGGCATGCGGGGAAACAGTGCATGAGGAACAGATTGCAGATGTGCAGGAGATTGCCGGAAGAGGCGTTTCCGTGAACGTCATGGGCAGACATATTCTTGCGGGCAATTACAAACTGATGGCGGAAAACAATATTGAATGCCGTCAGGAAACATCGTCAGGTACGCTTGTCTACGTAGCATCGGACGGCATTTATGAGGGATGCATCGTCCTGCAGGATCAGTTCAAGCCCGATGCGGCAAAGGCCGTCCGGCAGCTTCACGAAGCGGGCAGAAAGGTTGTTATCGTTTCGGGTGACAGTGCGGAGATTACCGCAGAGGCTGCGGAGGCACTCGGTGCAGATCAGGCATTCGGCGGATGTCTGCCGGCCGAAAAAGTGGAAACTGTCAGAAAGCTGAAGGAGACCGGAAGAGTCCTGTTTGTGGGAGACGGCGTCAACGATGCGCCGGTGCTTGCGGCAGCCGATGCCGGTGCAGCCATGGGTGCTCTGGGAAGTGACGCTGCGATTGAAGCGGCGGATGTTGTAATCATGGATGATCAGCCGGCAAAGGCAGCACTTCTGATCAGTGCATGCCAAAGAATCATGAAGGTGGCCCGTCAGAATATTGTCTTTGCCATCGGAATCAAAGCATTGACGCTGGTTCTGGGTGCCTTCGGCATTGCCAACATGTGGATGGCAATCTTTGCGGACACTGGTGTGGCGATGCTCTGTGTGCTGAATTCACTGCGTCTGCTGCATATTGGCGGAAAAGATTAACCAAGAGGGAAGCGAAAGCTTCCTTTTCTGTTGTACAATAAGCCCATGAGAAAAATACTTGCGGTTATAGCCGTGCTTCTGCTGGGATTCTGCCTGCCTGTGCATGCCGAGGAAACAGCAGAGGAGGAAACGGAAGAAACAGCTTCACAGCCGGTGTATGCGGTTGATGTCAGTGCGCCTTCGGCGATTCTGATTGACCGGGACAGCGGCAGTGTTCTGTTTGACAAGAACAGCAGTGCACATATGGATCAGGCGAGCCTGAACAAGATTATGGCAGTGTACCTGGCTGCCTCAACGCTCAGCGGATCCCAGAACATTACCATGTCTTCCGAAGCTTTTCAGACGTATGACCATTCCAGCGGTGTTCTGTGGATACAGGAAGGCGAGACGCTGAGCGTCAGTGATGCGATGTATGCAACGATGCTGCAGTCAGCCAACGATACCTGTGCCATGCTTGCCGAAGCTGCCGCGGTCAATCCCGACGATTTCCTGGCGCGCATGAACGCAAAGGCTGACGAACTCGGCATGGCGGATACGCACTACGACAACATCTTCGGATATTACAGCGAAGGAAACTATTCCACTGCCGCAGACAGTGCTGCGCTGCTGAGGGAAGCGCTGAAGAATGAAGTGTTTGCCGGGGTCTTCTCGGCATCCTCCTATACGATTTCTCCTACGAACATGCAGTCGCAGCCGCGCGTTCTGGCCAATGACTGCCAGCTGATCAGGGAAGGCGGCTACACATACCCTGATGCGGTTGGCGGAAAAATCGGCAGTACAAGACAGAAAGGCTATGTGCTGGCTGCCTGTGCCGAGAGAAACGGCACAAAGCTGATAGCCGTTGTTCTCGGGGAAGATTCCGGAGACAGTGCATACCGTGATATTGTCAGAATCTTCAACTGGGGCTTTGAGAATTACCAGACAGTCACCATTACCGGCGAACAGATCGGCACAAAGACGGTGGAAGTGTATCAGAACCGCAAACACAGCGCGGACGTGGTATTCTCCTCGGGAGGAAATTTCAGTGTGCTTCTGCCGGCTTCGATTGATGCTTCGCTTCTGACAGCCGAGATCATCACTTCCAATGAAGATTCTGCAGATCCCGAAGAGATCACGGCACAGGTTGTCTTCAAGCTTGACGGTGAAACAATCGGCACGGATAAAATGGACAGGAAGATCGAAACATACGACGTCAGCTTTGAAGCTGTTGAGCTTCCGCTGATCAAGCAGATTCTGGATTATTTCAGCATTGCGGTTCTTGCATTTGTGATTATGTTCAGGGGAATACGTAATTTCTTCGGTGCTCTTGAGCCCCCTGAATGATAGTTTATGAAAAGGGAGGATTCTGAAATGAGAAAAACGCTGCAGCTGTGGCTGATCAATGCGGTCTGCCTGGCGATTGCCGATATGATTATGGACGGTATTTCCTTCAGTTCCTACGGTGCACTGATTGTGACTGCACTGGCACTGATGGTGCTCAATGCATTCATCAAACCGCTGCTTCAGGTGATTTCATTTCCTGTGACGGTGCTCACGTTCGGACTGTTTTCCCTGGTGATCAACGCTGCCGTGCTGATGATGGCGTTCAATCTTTCATCAGGATCTTATATTGCGTCGTTTCCGACGGCCCTGATTGCGGCAGTGGTACTTGCCGTGGTGAACAGTGCGGTGTCGGGACTGCTTAAGTAAACAGCAGAAAAAAACCTGAATCCTGAGGATCAGGTTTTTTTGTGTCTGCATCAGTTTCTGAAAAAAAGCATTCCCGGCTTCAGCAGGGAATGCATTCATTCGGACAGTTAATACTGTTTAATAGACTTCTCCGCAGAACATGTTTCCGTATTTGCCGAGAGCTATTCTTGTGCATGTACTGTCGAGGACGATACGGGCGTGTCCGGGCTCGTTCATCCACCAGTTCAGGTTCGTTTCGACTGTCGGACCGCAGCACACCAGGATCTCTTTCGGGAACAGACCGTACAGTCCGACATCATCGAATGCCGTACGGTAATGGGTGCCGTCAGGTCTGACATGGGCAAGATAGGAGGAAGCCTCCTGCGCCCTGATTGCCGCGGCTGCCATTGCGGATTCATCACCAAGTTCAAACGGATACAGCCCGTAATAGGCACGTACTTCGTTGATTGCTTCAAACATCGCGTACACACTTCCGTCATCATCGAAGATCAGATCACTGACGGAAATGTTCTTTCCCCAGATGAATACCATCTTTTCAACGATGACTTTCAGTGATGCGGCAGTCTGGTTGCCGTCAAAGTCAGTTACGGTATAAGTGACCGTATATTCTCCGGGCACCGAAGTGTCGACCGGATTGTCTATGGAAACCAGCGGATACATGGATCCGTCGTCATAAATCCAGCTGATGCAGGATGAAGGATCAAACGATTCTCCTTCCTCAATGGATACCTCATCGCTGCTGAGCAGTATCTGCGGTTTTCCGTCGGTTTCGACGGTTACATACAGAGGCTGGCTGAATGAATATGCGAGAGTGATCTCCGAAGAGTCTTCTTCTGTTTCCTTTGAGGCCAATGTAATATTTGCGGTGGCTTTGAAAAAGCCTGTCTTTCCCTGTTCGAACTGCTCGATTGCGATCGTGCTTCTGTCAATATCCACTGTAGAGGGATCCAGAAGAGACTGATCTGCACGGTATGAGATCACTTCCTCCTTGATCGTTTCCAGCGGCATAAGGTCCGCAGTGGTCAGATGGACGACCAGTGTTTCCTGATCGTTTCCGGCATCTGTTTCATCCGCGTGAACCGGAACAGCTGCAATCATGCAGGCCGCAGTCATGCATAAAATGTAATTTTTCGCTGACATACGGAGTATTTTACATAAGTATCAAAAAATGTCAAGTTTTCGGCCTTTTCGCAATTTTTGATTTCCATGCGATTTATCTTTGGGATATACTCTTTCATATGAGAACAGTAATACAGAGAGTCAGTGAAGCTTCGGTCGAAGTGGAAGGCAGAATCTGCGGAAAGATCGGCAGGGGATATCTTGTGCTCGCCGGCATCAGTGACGAAGATGATGAAGCGTCAGTCAGAAAAATGGCGGACAAGATTTACAAGCTCCGCATATTTGAAGATGAAAACGGGAAGATGAATCTGTCCCTTCCCCAGGTCGGCGGTGCAGTCCTTTCAATCTCGCAGTTTACTTTGTTTGCGGATGCTGCGAAGGGAAACAGGCCGAGTTTTTCCAAAGCCGGAAAGCCCGAGCATGCCAGACGGCTGTATCTGTATTTCAACGATTATCTGAGGAGTTTCGGACTGACTGTTGAAGAAGGTATTTTTGCGGCAGATATGAAAGTCCGTCTTCTGAATGACGGACCGGTGACAATCCTGCTGGATTCAGAGGATCTGTAAGAGGGAACGGAAATGACACAGATTGTATACGGAAGCGAATTATCATTGAAGCTTCGCGCGGAAATGAAGAAAAAGATCGATGCATGGAAGGAAGAAGGAAAAAGAGTGCCCTGCCTGGCAGTGATTCTGGCAGGCAATAATCCTGCTTCGCTTTCCTATGTCAGAGGCAAGGAAAAAGCGTGTGCTTCCATCGGCATGGAAACAAGGCAGATCCATCTGGAGGAGAATGTCAGCCAGGAGGAACTGGAGAAGGTAATCCGTGAATGCAATGATGACCCGTTTGTGGACGGAATCCTTGTACAGCTTCCGCTTCCCGGAGGTCTGGACGAAAACAGGGCGATTCTGTGCATTGATCCTTCCAAGGATGTGGACGGTCTGCATCCGGTGAATGTCGGAAGACTCTTTCTGCACGAGCCGGGATTTGTGCCGTGCACACCGCTTGGCGTCATGGAGATCCTGAAGGAAATGAACTGCAGCATTGACGGCAAAAGGGCAGTCGTAATCGGCCGCAGCAAACTTGTCGGACAGCCTCTGGCGCGTCTTCTGCAGGACAGCAACGCAACCGTTACGGTATGCCATTCA
>JAILGV010000026.1 GCA_024696355.1 Solobacterium sp. | reverse complement strand
GCGGATTCCGGATCCACAGGGATGTGCTGGGTGCTGTAAACATCTGTAACTCAACTGAGTATATCGGCGGCAGTAATGCCAGATATACTGCACAGGGAGCTATAAGCTCTGCCCTGTGACGGCTGATGGCACAGCCGTATCTTGCGCTGCGGTCCACCGGAAACGGACAGACCAGCCACAAAAAAGTGGCAGGCAGCAAGAATCCCCTGCCTTTAGGCATGGGGAGTGTCAAAGGTGTTACAGTTATGAATAAAAAAAGAGAAACATTTTCAGGGAAGCTCGGCTTTGTGCTTTCCGCAGCAGGTGCGTCCGTGGGGCTCGGGAATATCTGGAGATTCCCGTATCTGGCCGCCAGATACGGCGGAGGCATTTTCCTTCTGGTCTATGTTCTGCTGGCAGTGACATTCGGCTACACAATGATCATCTCGGAAACTGCCCTGGGCAGACTGACAGGCAGAAGTCCTGTCGGTGCCTTCAGACATTTCGGAAACAGTATGAAACTGAAAACCGGCGGATGGATCAATGCAGTGATTCCGATCCTGATCGTACCGTACTACTCGGTGATCGGCGGATGGGTCTGCAAGTATCTGTTTGAATACATCCGGGGAAGCAGCGTTCTTCTGGCCCGGGACAGCTATTTTCCTTCCTTCCTCAGCGACAGCACATCCGGCATTGTATGGTTTGTCTTCTTTGCTGTCTGCACTGTCGGCGTTATTGCCCTCGGTGTAGACAAGGGCATTGAGCGGATTTCCCGCACACTGATGCCGGTGCTGGTTGTCCTGTCAGTTATTACTGCGGTTTACTCTGTCAGCCGTCCGGGCGCCATGGCCGGAGTCAGATACTTTCTTGTTCCGGATGTTTCGCGCTTTTCCTGGATGACTGTCGTTGCCGCCCTCGGACAGATGTTCTACTCACTTTCCTGTGCCATGGGCATTCTGATTACATTCGGCTCCTATATGAAGAAAGACGTGGATATCGAGGCTTCGGCAGTACAGGTTGAAATCTTCGATACAGCCATTGCAGTCCTTGCCGGACTGATGATCATTCCTGCTGTATTCTCTTACTCCGGAGGTGATCCTGCCGTCCTTCTTTCCGGGCCTTCACTGATGTTTGTCATTCTTCCCAAGGTATTCCACAGCATGGGATTCGGAACAGTGATCGGCATAATCTTCTTCCTGCTGGTTTTCTTTGCAGCTCTGACCAGTGCCATCGCACTTTCCGAGTCTGCCGCAAGCACACTGGAGGATGAACTGAAATGGAACAGACCGCAGGCAGCCTGTTTCCTGTTTGTCTCAACGGTTCTGCTCGGTCTGCTTTCATGCCTCGGCTTCAACGTTCTCGATAATATAAAAATCGCAGGACTCGGCATCCTGGATTTCTTTGATTTCCTGACGAATTCAGTCATGATGCCGATCGCGGCAGTCACCATCTGTGTTCTCATTCTCAATGTATGCGGTACGGACAGAATCACAGAGGAAGTCATGATCAGCTCCGAATTCAGAAGAAAAGATGTCTATCTGGTTGTCCTGCGCTATCTGGCCGTACTCTTTATTCTCGTTATCCTGATCAGTTCCGTTGCCAATGTCATGGGCATCATAAGCATCTGATCAGAACAGTTCCAGCATCATCTGATTCTGTTTCCAGCTTGTCTGCTTTGCCTGATGAATCACATCCGTTTCATCAGGCTTTCCGATCAGCAGCGGCGATTCGGGGTCATGCTTCTTCATATTTTCCATGACAATATCTCTGTCTGCATTGGCGTAGCAGTACCGGCAGAAATGACGGCATGTGTTGTACGCACCGATATCACTGCCCAGTATGCAGCCGCAGAGCGGTCTTGCCTTAAGCGCCGCGGAAGGAACCGTCAGGTTCGTTCCCAGCGCTTTTTCAAATATCTCTTTTGTCATGCAGCCTGAACAGTCCGCCCCGAATACTTCGAGTTCTCTTCCTTCGCCGCATGGCCTGATCACCATGTGATGCGCTGATGCAATCTCGGTAAATGCCCGGCCGATCCGCATCCGGTCTTCATATCCTGTTTTCCTTACTTCCGGAAAATTCCGCTTTACTTTCTCATACAGATCGATAAAGCTGATCACCATATTTTCTGTATATCCGTCCAGTTTCTCAGCCAGTCTTTCGAATGCCCGGATATGGTATTCAACGGTATACTTTTCATTTATGAAAATCGGATCATAGCGGCATCCGGCACGCTCTTTCCCGACCAGAAGCGACAGCTGCTGAAAATCCTTTACCAGCTGTTTCTTGTCGGGCACATTCGGCTCAATTTCTTTTCCGTACGGTGTGATTGACACATACCAGTACTGGCCGTATGGTTTCAGATCATCCATATACCTGAACATCGGTGCAGGATTCTTTGTACAGAACGCAAACGCATCAACCACATCGGGCGACAGACTGTACCTTGTAATCAGTTTCGGATTAAACGGATTTCTCGCCATGACAAAACCGGCTTTGATGCGGTTGTGAAACCATTCTGCATAAAACCCCGGTATATCAGTGCGTGATCCTGTCTGAATAATCATCCTGCCGCCTCCTGATGATCTGTATACCATGTTTCCTTCATCCGGAAAAGCAGAAAGCTTTTATGCCGGAAATGAAAAGCAGAGACCTTCCGGTCTCTGCCTGACTCAGTCGATCTCAAGATCTCCCGTATACAGACGATAGTATGTCCCCTTCTTTTCCAGCAGGGAACTGTGATTGCCGCGCTCGATAATCCTTCCGTGATCCATGACCATGATGGCATTGGAATTCTGAATCGTGGAAAGACGATGGGCAATAACGAATGTCGTTCTGCCTGACATCAGCTTGTCCATGCCGCTCTGTACCAGTTTCTCGGTACGGGAGTCAATGGAACTCGTCGCTTCATCAAGGATCAGCACCGGCGGATTTGCCAGAGCTGCCCTGGCAATCGCCAGCAGCTGACGCTGTCCCTGAGAGAGGGAACTGCCGTCTCCGCTGAGTTTTGTGTTGTATCCGTTCTCCAGATGCTTGATAAATGAATGTGCATTGGCAAGTCTGGCAGCCTGAACAACTTCTTCATGCGACGCTGTCGGTCTTGCATATTTGATATTCTCCTCGATCGTCCCCGTAAACAGATGGGTATCCTGAAGAACGATGCCGAGGGAATGCCTCAGGTCTGCCTTGCGGATCAGCTTGACATCGATGCCGTCATAGGTAATGTGACCGTGCTGAACATCGTAGAAGCGGTTGATCAGATTGGTCATGGTTGTCTTTCCGGCTCCGGTCGCACCGACAAATGCCAGTTTCTGACCGGGTTCGGCATACAGATCAATATCAAACAGCACCTGTTTTCCTTCGACATAAGAGAAGTCGACATCATGGAATCTTACATCTCCCCTGAGTCTGACATAGTCAATCGTTCCGTCGGAATGAACATGTTTCCATGCCCACACATTGGTTTCCTCCTGTGTCTCGGAGAGTGTTCCGTCTTCATTTTCCGAAGCATTGACCAGGGTAACCCTGCCCTCATCCGTTTCAGGCTCTTCATCCAGCAGGGCGAAAACTCTTCTTGCGCCGGCCATTGCCATAATAACAGAGTTCATCTGCTGGGCAATCTGTGAAATCGGCATATTGAACGATCTGTTCAGAGCCAGGAAGGATGCGAGTGAACCCAGGGAAAGCTTTGTCCATCCGCTGAGGATCAGCAGTGATCCCAGAATCGCAGCCAGCACATAGGAGATATTACCGAAATTGGCTGAAACCGGACCCATGATATTGGCATATTTGTTGGCGTTGTAGCCGCAGCTGCGGAGGTTGTCGTTGCGCCTGTTGAACTCGGCAATCGCCTTGTTCTCATAGTTGAATACCTTGACGACTTTGGCACCTTCCGTCATTTCCTCAATATATGCGTTTTCGGCACCCAGGGCATCCTGCTGTCTGATGAAGTATTTTCCGGACTGCTTCATGATCCTGCGGAGGGCAATCTGCAGAAGCGCAATCATGGCAATCGCAAGGACTGTCAGAGGAACGGAGATGGAAACCATGGACACAAACACCATGACAATTGTGAGCAGCGAACTGAAGAACTGCGGAATTGTCTGTGAAATAACCTGCCTCATGGTATCTGTATCGTTGGTATAAACCGACATGATATCACCGTGGGGATGGGTATCGAAATATTTGATCGGAAGTGTTTCCATGTGTCTGAACAGTTCCTGTCTGATCTCGGAAATCGTTCCCTGCGTTACACGGATCATAATCTTCTGATATGTAAAGTTGCTGATGATTCCGATGGCATAAATCATTGCCATCTGCGACAGCTTTGCAAAAAGATTGGAATAATCCGGATTGACTGAACCGATCAGCGGCGTAATGCAGTCATCAATCAGGGTTCTCTGGAACAGGGATCCCCGTACCTGAACAAATGCAACGACCACGATGCAGACCAGAACGATCAGGATGTGGAATTTGTAGCGCTTCATCACAAAGGAAAGCAGGCGGGCAAGAACTTTGAAATCCATCTTTTCACCGGTATATGCATGCCCGGGTCTTCTGCCCCGGTTCACCGGTCTTCTCTGATTGCTCATTCCTGTTCTCCTTTCTTCTGTGTTTCATAGATTTCCTGGTAGATCTGATTTTCCTTCAGCAGATTTTCAGGTTTATCGAAACCGGAGATTCTGCCGTCATCAAGCACCAGAACCCTGTCGGCATCTTCAATGGATGCAATTCTCTGGGAAATGATGATCTTTGTGACATCAGGAAGCGTGGTTCTGAAGGAAGCGCGGATCCTGGCATCTGTCGCCGTGTCACAGGCACTCGTGGAGTCATCGAGAATCAGCACCTTCGGTCTCTTCAGCAGCGCCCTTGCAATACAGAGTCTCTGTTTCTGACCGCCCGACACATTCGTACCGCCCTGCTCGATGTAGGTATCATAGCCGTTTTCGAAACTGCGGATAAAGTCATCCGCTGACGCAAGCCGGCATACCTCAATCAGTTCCTCATCCGTGGCATCTTCTCTTCCCCATCTGAGGTTCTCCTTGATCGTGCCGGAGAACAGAACATTTTTCTGAAGAACCATAGCCACACTGTCACGCAGCGCTGTCAGGTCGTAATCCTTAACATTATGTCCTCCGATCATAACCTCGCCCTCGTCTGCGTCGTAGAGTCTGGGCAGAAGCATGGTCAGAGTGCTCTTTCCGGAACCTGTCGCACCGATTACACCGATTGTTTCGCCGGAGCGGATATGCAGATCAATATCCGACAGGACACGCTTGTCCTCACCTTTGTAATATCCGAAGCTGACATGGTTCAGATCAATGGAACCGTCCGCGATCTCAAAGACAGGACTTTCCGGGTTGGTGATCGAAGGCTTTTCATCAAGCACTTCCACAATACGTCTTGCACTAGCAATGGACATTGTCATCATGACAAACAGCATAGACAGCATCATCAGCCCCATCAGAATGTTCATCGTATAAGTGAACATGCTCATCAGCTGGCCTGTGCCGAGTGTTCCGCCGACAATCAGACGGGCACCGAACCAGGAAAGTGCAAGCATACTGCCGTTGGCAGCGATGGACATAATCGGTCCGTTGAGAACAATCAGCGATTCTGCCTTTTCAAACAGTTTCTGCAGTTTTACCACGGCCCCCGTAAACTTGCCGATCTCATGTTCTTCCTTGACATAGGCTTTGACAACGCGGATATTCGTGACATTCTCCTGCACGCTTTCATTAAGATCGTCATACTGACGGAAAACAGCAGAGAAACGCTTATAGCTCTTTACCGTAATAAAGCTGAGGCATACGGCAAGAAACAGCAGCGCAACCAGGAAGATCGGTGCAAGCTCCGGGCTGATTGTAAATGTCATAAACATGGCGATGATAATGGTCAGCGGGGCACGTACGCCCATGCGGATCACCATCATGAATGCATTCTGCACATTTGTCGCATCTGTTCCGAGTCTTGTCATAAGTCCGGAAGTCGAGAACTTGTCGATATTGGCAAATGAGAATTTCTGAATGTTTTCAAACATATCTTTTCTCAGATTATGCACGAATCCGGTCGATGCATACGCAGCCATATTGCCGCTCATGATTCCGCAGAACATGGAAGCGAATGCACAGGCAATCATAATCAGGGCATAATGCGTAATCACGCTCATATCACCGGCCTGTACACCCCGGTCGACAATAATTGACATGATATACGGCAGCATCAGTTCAAGTATGACTTCGCCGACCATGAACAGCGGTGTGGCAATTGCCGCCCCTTTATACTCGCGTATTTCCCGCGCAAGTTTTCTGATCATACGCATCCTCCTTCTCTTTTATAGCCTCCCTGATCTTCCGCAGGGAACTGATCAGGGCTTCCTTTTCCTCATCCGACAGCAGCGTCAGGATAAAGTCTTCTCCCTCGCCGAACATTTTATGCACTGCCTCTTCACGGGCAACCGCCTTCGATGTCAGAATAATTTTTTTCATCCTTCCGTCATTGCAGTCACTTTCCCGTTCAATATATCCGTTTTTTTCCAGTCCCTGCAGAATCCCCGTGGCAGTGCTCCTGCGGATTCCGAAGCGGTTTTCCAGATCCTTCTGATAAATGTCAGCATCTCTTCTGCAGAACAGGTAATGCAGGATTCCCGTCTGTGCAAATGTCAGTTTTTCGAACCCCATTTCATTCTGCTTTCTGTCAAAAAACCTGCGGATATAGTTATCGGTTTCCCGTATTTCATAACCAATATGCCGTTGTACTTCCATCGCATCTCCTTTTTGTTAGTATCCTAACTAATTTCAGCCCATCAAATATAATCCGTTCCCTAACAATTGTCAACAAAAAACCACGTCTTCTGACGTGGCTTATTCTTTTAATCTTCTCCGCCTGCTTCAGCCAGCGAAGCTTCCTGCGCTTCCTGAATCTCGGGAATCATGGAAAGCAGAGGCTTGAGATTCGTTTCCCCGTGAATCTTTCTGCGCACATAATTGCTTGTGCAGTTATGTACCTGCGGTGACAGGATCAGCACACCGATCAGGTTCGGCAGCATCATCATTCCGTTGAATGTATCCGAAATCTCCCATGCCAGCTTTGCCTCAACAACCGATCCGGCAATGACCACCAGAGCGAACACGACACGGTATCCGAAGATCGCCTTCGTTCCGAACAGATATTCAAACGCCTTGGATCCGTAATGGCTCCAGCCGAGCACCGTCGAATATGCAAACAGCAGGATCGCCACCGCAATAAACGCCGCCCCGGCTTTCCCGAACGTATTTGAGAATGCCAGCGAAACAAGGGACGAGGAACCGACAGCTTCCGCTTCAGCAGTCATCATTCCTGTTTCCAGATTGATTACGCCGCTGGTCAGAATTACAAGCGATGTCAGCGTACAGACAACAATCGTGTCCGCAAATACCTCAAAGATACCCCACATGCCCTGTCTGACAGGTTCACGGACGTTGGAACTGGAGTGAACCATAACCGAGGAACCGAGACCTGCCTCATTGGAGAATACACCTCGCTTCATGCCCATTTTCATAGCCGAGGCAATACCGGCACCGACCACGCCTCCGGCAGCGCTCTTCATCGCAAAGGCTCCTTTGAAAATCGAAACAAAGGCAGCCGGAATCACGGATATATGCAGCAGGACGATGACCATAGCTCCGGCAAGATACAGCAGAACCATAAACGGAACAAGTCTTTCCGTAAATGCCGCAACTCTCTTCAGACCGCCGATGATAACCGCGCTGACCGCCGCAAACAGGAAGATGCCTGTCACAATATTCGGAATGCCGAAAGCAGTATGTACATTGGTAACCATGGAGTTCACCTGGCTCATGTTTCCGATTCCGAACGAAGCTACGGCACAGAAAAGAGAGAACAGGACGGCAAGCGCTTTTCCCACGCCCTTCATTCCCTTTTTGGCACCCAGTCCGGACTCAAGATAATACATTGCGCCGCCGCACCATTCGCCGTCCTCATTCTTTCTTCTGTAAAGAATACCGAGAACATTTTCCGAATAGTTTGTCATCATGCCGAAGAACGCAATCAGAATCATCCAGAATACAGCACCCGGTCCGCCGACAGCGATCGCCCCCGCGACGCCTACGATGTTACCGGTGCCTACCGTTGCGGCAAGTGCCGTGCATAAAGACTGAAACTGTGAGATTGTCCTGTCTTTTGTATGCTGCGTGATATGTTCCTCATGGAATATCGCGCCGATTGTGTGCTTCATCCAGTAGCCGAAATGAGTCACCTGGAAAAAACCTGTCTGCACTGTCATCAGAACTCCGACAAAAGCAAGAAGCGCAAGTGCCGGCCATCCCCAGATCAGGCCGTTCAGGGTGTCATTCACTGTCTTAATTGTTTCCAACATACTGCTTCCCCCATATGAAAACTACGTAAAATATTTTACGGGTAAGCGTTCTCATTTACAAGTGTAAACTTTTCATAACCATGAAAATATATTCATTCTGTATTACGGCCGTGTAAGTTTCTTACATGCTGTTCCTGCAGTCATCCTGCTGTATACTATGACTTATGGAAAAAACTCTGATCCGCAGATACATCAATGTCATCACCGTCATGACAAAAGAAGGAAAAACCGTCCCCCTGGCTGTTTCATGGGATGACGGCCGTGAATTCAGAATCAGCAGAATCCTGCACAGCGGCATCCATATGCCCGAGACAGGCGGCGTTCCGGTCATGCGGTATACATGCATGATCAACGGACAGATCAGATACCTTTATCAGGAGCCGAAAGGATACAGACACATGGAAACAATCTTCGGCGGTCAGGTTATCGAGCGGACGGATCCGGGCTTTGCCTGGTTTGTGGAAACAGAAAACACCGCAGAAGAATAACAGAGAAAAAATAAAACAGTTCCGGCACTGACACATTCTTCGGCAATGCTGAAACTGTTCATTTTTTATATATGCTTGGCCGGATTGCTGTAGAAGAACATGCCGTCCTTTTCCTCAACCGTTACGACTTCCATGTCCGTCAGGTATTCCAGGATCGAGAAAGTCTTGGTAAGCATCATTTTGAATGTCACAAATTCTTCATGAATCGAAGGAATATCATGAATGCCGTATGCAATCTCAGTCACTTCCTTGACTGTCAGCGGAATATCCGAAGCCTCTACGACGCGATATACCCAGTCCGCCTTCCGCGCATATCCGCCGGCAATTGTTTCGCATACTTTTGCGGCATCCGTGATCGGCTTTCCGTGCATCGGGAACATCGTCCAGCCGGAATACTTCTGCCGGATCTCCTCAATCGAGTTCAGATAATGATAAAGAAGATGCTCATGGGGATAGGTTGTCGCAACTATGGGAATGATTCCGTTGATAAACTGATCAGCGGGAAACAGCAGCTTCTTTTCTTCATCAATCAGACCCATCTGTCCGTAGGTGTGTCCTCTGAGAAGAATTGCCTTCAGACGGAAATCTCCGTATTCAAATATCTGCCCTTCATGAACCGGCCGGAACGGAAAACCCGCAATTGCCAGATACCAGTCATGCTTCTTTTCCACCCGTCTGTTGATATCCATGAAGATGTTCCAGATATCAGGCGTTCTTTCCTCCGTTACGCCGACATGGCGGAGGACGCCGCGCTGGGCGTCAACGCTGCCTGCGGAATAACGGTAGGAAATACAGTCATACTGATGTCTCTGCTCTTCCGGATTCATATACATGACCGCACCCCTGTCCGCAAGCGTGCGCGCATTGCCGCAGTGATCACTGTGGTGATGCGTCAGAAAAACATCCAGATTTTCATACGGGATGCCTGTTTCATCCAGCACCCGGATCAGATCGTCACGGCATTCCACATATCCCGTGTCAATCAGCAGGCTCCTCTTTTCCGTCCGGATCAGATACAGCGTAATAACACTGTCCGCAGAATACTCTTCGTGCTTGACAAGATTAAAGCAGCTGATGCCCGGATATACTTCTTTCATTTCACATTTCCTTTTCACTGCTATTGTAGCAAAGATCAAAAAATTATGGACGCCGTACGGGAGATACATCAAAAAATATTTTATTTCGGCAGAAACATCTGTAATCACTTATAATATTCGCATTGAGGGGAAAGAACTATGGCAAAAAGAAAGTCAAGGAAAAAGATTAAGGGAATATCACCCCTGTGGCTTGTTCTGTGTCTGCTGCTGATCACGGCCGGCACGATCGGCATTACGACCTACAGATACTACAAAGTCAAATATACAGGCAGTCATCCCTATTACAGCAGAAGTCAGTTTGCATCACTGAACGAAGACTCGCTGGAATATAAAATCGCATCAAGATTTTACAGCGATGAGGAAATCCGGCAGATGCGCAGCACGCCGAACGTCACCGCAGATATCGCCTCTGTCAGCCTGGCGCAGAAAGAAGCAGAGGAAGAGCCCGACAAAAACGGCGACGGCATCTGGATCGAGCATATTTATGCAGATACATACGAAGGCTACATGATGGTTGTCAAAGACCCCATGGATGTCAACATTGAAATCAACCCGGGCATGAACAGCGGCGCTCCCGGTCCCGAGCTGGACTACTATGTGGATTACTTCAAAGCTGCCGGCGCAATCAACGGCGGCGGATTCGAAGATGTCGGCGGACGGGGCGACGGCTCCATCCCCCAGGGTCTTGTCATTAAAAACGGAAACATCGTCAGAGGCACCGGTGCCACAAGATCAGCGGTTGTCGCCTTTGACAAGGACCACAACCTGATCACCACCACCGCCACCGGTTCGGCACTTCTGAACATGGGTGTCGTGGATGCAATCACATTCGGTCCCACCTTCATCACAAACGGCAGAGTCGTCTATACAAGCGCCGATGCCGGCACACTGAATATCATGAACCCCAGAACGGCGGTCGGTCAGCAGGAAGACGGAACAATGCTTCTGCTGGTCATTGACGGAAGAGGACCTTCCTCCTGGGGTGCCAAATACGAAGACGTTATCGAAGTATTCAAAAAGTACGGCGCAGTCAATGCCGGAAATCTTGACGGCGGCAACTCGTCCGTCATGATCTACAACGGCGGTTACGTGCATTATCCCGTATCCATGTACAACAGCCGCAATCTTCCTTCCGTTATCACGGTCGGGGAGGAGAAATAACATGGCAAAAAGAATCAGACTGAAACCCGCATTCTTTGCGGTGCTGCTGGCCGCAGGCACTGCCTGCGCAGCAGGCATATCACTGCTCATCACGGGCAGTGCAGCAAAAAGATTTGACGCTATGGAACAGCAGATGCCGGAAACAGCACTTGATGCTGTTCTGAAAAAAGCACAGAGCGGCGATCTGGAGCAGCTCTATGAAAACACCGTAAAAAAATACCCTTCCCTCGACTCAAAAGAAACATACATCAGGGCAATGCAGACAGTATTCTCTGATGCCGGCAGCGGCATCAGCACCGCTCTGATGAAGCAGGAAGGCGATACCGCATCATATGCCCTTTCATCAGACGGAAAAGCATTCGGAATCATTGAACTGACAAAGACTGCAGAAGGCTGGGAGGCGGCGATGCCGATGCAGGGAAATGAAGTATTCAGCTTCCAGATTCCGCAGGGCATCACTGCTTATATCGGAAATGTGCAGCTGGACGATTCCTATAAGAAGGAAACAAATATCGTTCCCGACAATTACTTCGCCAATCCGACAGCCTCCTATGTTCCCGCCGCAGATGTTTACGAAGTCACAGGACTCATCGACGTACCCGAACTGACGGACCAGAACGGAAACCGTCTCGGCACGCTGAAAGATGCGATTACGGGCAATGTGCTGGTCGGCAGAGAAGTGACCGACAAAGAAACACTGCAGTATATTATTGACGCGGCCGAAACACTGGCAGCTTTCCCCGCACAGGATGTCAGCCTGGCAGCTGTCAGCGCCGTAGCCGATACCGGTGCAGGCTGGTACAGAAAATATGTAACGCTGCCGAACTACTGGTTCACTTCACACAGCGTTTCCAGATTCTCCGATGAAGAAGTGCATGCGATACAGCAGTCAGACGACACAATCTGTTCGCAGGTCATCTTTGATTACTATGCCGAGAACAGCGAAGTCAACCGTACATGGCACATCGGCTATCAGCTCACTTTCCGGAATATCGAAGGAAAATGGAAGATCTGCGATACCGCCATCAACAACGAACTGAATCCCAGAACGGAAGCTCCCGAATAACGCACAAAGGCCGGTCATCTGACCGGCCTTTCTGTTACTGTGCTGCTTTCAGCAGTTTCTGTTCAATTCTTGAAGTCACTTCAATGTAATACAGAAGATCCGCATCGCTCATTTCACTTTCGTCCAGCTTATCCATCGCATCCGTGTATTCCGCAAATTTTCCCATGAAGCGCAGGTAGTCCGTCATCATCGCAGCCTGATTGTCGGAATTCTGATATTTCTCCATAAATGCAATGTATTCATCAAAGAATGCCTCATAGCTGTCCATCATATCCTTGAAGCCGGGCGTCAGACCGTATGCATCCGTTTCCGGAGCTCTGCTTTCCTCAGGCACTGCCGTCTGTTCCGGCACTGCAGTTTCTTCGGGCACTGCAGTCTCTTCCGGTTCCGCTGTTTCCGCACTCTTTTCTGTTGTATATACAGACCACGGCAGGTAAACGGTTTCCCTGATTTCTTCGTTTTCCTTTTCGTACCGCAGATCCAGACTGATGTACATCTGGGTTGCTTCAAGCAGTTCCTTTCGTGCACTGTCAGACGGTTTGAAAACAATCTCCAGCGTCTTTTCCTCCGATGCCTGCATGTCCATAACCGCCTGAATGGTTCTTGCATTCCGCATTCCTTCGGCACTGCCGTCATCCGCACGCAGATATACGTCCTGCAGCCGGAGCTCAGCCCCCTGAAGCTCATATTCATCAAATACTCTGCCGTTTTCTTCAAACAGTTCCCTGACTTCTTCCGACGGACTCTTCAGGCAGACCAGATTCAGCGAGACAGTGACTTCTCCCGTGGACGGATCCGACATGATCGTCACATCATTCTTTCCGGGTTCAAAATTATCGTTCAGCCAGTCCGCAAAATAAACTTCCTTTGCCTTAACCGTATTCTTTTTCGGCCGGGATTCCTTTATTCTGTTTCCGCCGTAATAAATCAGCACCAGTCCCCAGAGCACAGCCGTCAGGATGATCTTGATTTTTCTGCTCAGCTTTTCCGTCATGTCGCTGCGCCAGATAAATAATGTAAGCATCACCGGGAATAATACGATCCAGAGGAAGATATTCAGCAGAATATGTTTCTTCTTCGGTTTTTCCTCTGTTCTCAGCGGTGAGGCTTCCGTATGCCCCATTTCACGTCTTGCTTTGATTCTTCCTTTTTCGAACTGGTATCCGGTTCTTTCCGCATCCGCCAGCTTCAGCCTCTGCGCCTCGTCATCTATCATGATTTTCTGCCCGCAGTATGTACAGAATGCCTGCGTTTTTTCGCCGTCCAGCTCGAGATCCGCACCGCATGACGGGCATTTCATTTTAATCAGTTTCATGGCTGTCTCCTTCAATCATTTTTCCGACCAGTTTGATCTGATATTCAGCATGACTTTTTTCGGCACAGAGACGGTCCATCACCTCCTGCAGAATCACCTTCTCGTCCGTGCCGGCAAAAATCGATCTGATCTGCGAAACCGAAAGTCCTGCCTCCCGGTAGCGGCGTATCTTCAGAAGTTTATCCAGAGCGCAATCATCATACATTTTGATTTTCTGAACGCCGATTCTCACCGTGGGCTCCAGCAGGGAAATCCGGTCATAATAAAACAAGGTCTTCCTCGTGATCCCTGCTATTTCGCATACTTCCTTTACCGACTTCAAACTGTTCATCTATGAAACCCACTTTAAAACCGTTCCCTGTGGAACGGTCAATGCCTGGAATCTGAAATTATTTCAAACCCTGCGGTACCGGGAAGAAAGAAAGCGGGGATCACTCCCCGCTCAGTATTTTCCGACCGGCGGCATGACGCTGTCCGGCAGCGGACAGCTGTATTTTCCGCCGTTTCTTTTCAGTGTTTCCTCTTTTGCAAGCCTGATCTTTTCCGGATCCGCCGCCATTCTGATGCAGGCAAGCGCCATAGCCTCGGCCGCTGTCATCAGACCCTTGTGCCCGATCCGGCTTCCCGCCTGTGCAGCCATCTGCCAGGTATGGCCGATATTGCCCATGCATGCGGCTGCGGTATGGATTTCGCATGTCGGTGCAGCGTAGCTGACGTCTCCGACATCCGTGGATCCGCCTTCATATTCCGCCTTTGAAGAATCATACGGCTTCACCCCGCTGTGAAGCGGCTTTTCAAGAATTCCGGCAAGATTCTCCTGTCCCCATGTTTCGGCAAGTTCCTTTATGATTGCCTCCTTCTGAACCGGCTCATAGCTGTTCAGAAAGGCCCGTGCCAGGGCATAGTCTTCTTCATCCCATGCCGGTGCACCGATCTCTTCAAGGCAGGCAGATGCCGTTTCGGCAAGAACGGAATTATTTCTGAAATCACTGAATGCCATCGTCAGATCGATCCTGACTTCGGTCTCGGTCATCATGGCCGCTCCGCGTGCCACCTTCGTCACCCGTTCAAACAGCTTTTTCACCTCGGCGACTGTTCTTGCCCGTACTTCGTATTTGATTTTCACATGATCGGGAACCACATTCGGTGCACTGCCGCCGGCATCACTGTATGCATAATGGATCCGCTGTCCGTCCCTGATATGTTCACGCAGATAATTACAGCCGACATTCATCAGTTCGGCGGCGTCCAGAGCGCTTCTGCCAAGCCACGGACTTCCTCCGGCATGGGCGCTGATTCCGGTAAATTCGAAATTTGCCCCCATGATTGCCGTTGTACAGTCAGCGGAAACGTCATTTGTTGTGGAGGGATGCCATGTATACACAAAATCAACATCATCAAACAGACCTGCTCTGGCCATAAACTGCTTGCTGCCGGCACCTTCCTCTGCCGGACATCCGAAATAAACCACCGTTCCGGAAAGATGATGCGCCTCAAGATAGTCCCTGACTGCTGCAGCTGCCGCAAGTGAAGCTGTCCCCAGACAGCAGTGTCCGCAGCCGTGTCCCGGCGCTCCTTCTTTTACCGGTTTTCGGACAGGCACTCCGGCCTCCTGACTCAGTCCATCCAGGGCATCAAATTCTCCCAGGATTCCGATGACAGGCCTGCCGCTTCCCGCTGTTCCCGTAAAGCATGTCGGCATATCCGCAAGGCCTTCCCTCACTTCAAAGCCTTCCTCCTTCAGCACCCTGATCAGTGCAGCTGCAGAACGGTATTCCTCAAACGAAGTTTCTGCATATCCGTGAATCTCATCATTCAGCGCAGCATAACTGTCTCTTTTTGCATAAACCGCATTGTGCAGCCATTCTCTGTCGTTCATAAGCATCCTCCTTTTACGCAGACAGTTCAGAAAACCATCTGCACAAGAACCATATAAAGCAGTGTTCCGCCCAGTATGCTGAGCAGTGTATTCCTTTTCAGGACATGCAGTCCGGCCGTCACGGCAACGCAGATCAGAGCCGGAAGCCAGCCCGCCGCGGCAGTGAATGTCACATCCTTCAGACAGTATATTATCAGCATCCCCATAATCGCATAAGGAAGCACGTCCCCCAGATAGACAACATAATCAGGGACTTTTCTGTTTCCGGAAAAAATCATAAACGGCAGAAATCTGAGCAGAACGGTAACTGCCGCAGCAACCGCGATCAGGACGGCGGTATTCAGTGATGTCATACGCCGCCTCCGTTTCTTTTCCGCTTCACATACGGCACGGAAAGCAGGATCGTTATCAGGATCATTGCCGGAATCAGAAAGCTGCTTCTGCCGAACACAGCGAGACAGAGGGCTGTCGCCAGAAGTCCCGCAAGTGCAGGCCGGTGTCCGGCAGATGTCAGCCACTGTTCCGTAAACACCGTCACAAACAAAGCGGTCATGGAGAATTCAATTCCCGATGAGTCAAAAGAAAGCAGTGTCCCTGCCGCGGCGCCGATCACAGTTCCGCTGACCCAGTAAAACTGATTGAACAGCGATACCAGGAAACAGTACAGCCCCTTGTATTCCTCAGGGTAATCCGTCTCATCGCAGAGAAGAGAATACGTTTCATCCGTAAGCGCAAAAATCAGATACGGCCTGTATCTGCCTTTATCGCGGTACCGGTTCACCATTGATATTCCGTAGAACAGATGTCTGGCATTGATCATGACCGTCATAACCGCCGTTGTGAGCACCGGAGCGGCCGATACAAGAAGATCTGCAAGGACAAACTGCATGCTGCCGGCAAAAATAAACAGACTTGAAAGAAAAGACCATACCGGATGATATCCGTTTCTGCTCATCAGAATCCCGAACCCGGCACCCAGAACTTCATACGCAGCCATGACCGGAAGACTTTTAATGAATGCCTTTTTTACAATCTCACGTTTATTCATATATGTATTTCCGTACAGATGACCGGTTTCCCCTTCCGTCTGAAACAAAGCATATTCAATGAAATTAATGTCTGTTTTATCATATTTGCCATCAATTGTCTGCTGTAACGCATTATTCCGATACAATATAATTTAAGAAACACAGGAGACCGATATGGCAGGAAGAAAATCACAGAACACCAGGGGAAAGATCATATCAGCCGCATGGAAGCTCTTCTATGACAACGGATATGATGATACAACAGTGGAAGACATCGTATTTGAATCCGGAACATCCAAAGGTTCCTTTTATCATTACTTTCCGGGAAAGGAAGCGCTTGTCGGCACACTTGCCTATGTGTTTGACGAAAAATACGAGGAACTCGAAAAGGAAATCGACAACAGCACCGATACAATCACCCGCCTTGCCTGGCTGAACCATGAGCTTTTTGCCATGATCGAGTCATCTGTTTCCATTGACCTGCTGTCCAGACTGCTCGCAGGACAGCTGATATCACGCGGGGAAAAGCATCTTCTTGACAGACACCGCGAATATTTCAGGCTGCTGAGGAAACTGATTACCGAAGGCCAGAAAAAAGGCGAGATACGCACCGATATGAGTGCAGGCGATATATCCAAGGCATATGCAATGTGGGAAAGAGCGCTGATGTACGACTGGTGCCTGTGCTCCGGAGACTATTCCCTGACCGACTATACCGATAAAATGACACCGGACTTCCTGAACAATTTCCGCAGTTCAAAATAAGTTATTACTATGTTTTCATATTAGTTTTATTATTCAGTCCAGTAATATAACGGCTTTATTATCATATATTTTTATATTTTTCAGATATGCCGTACAGTATTTGTTCTGTACATCATTCTGTATTTTATTCTTGTTTTAATAATGGTATGATTCTGCCTATTAAGGAGATTTGAATTATGACAAAGGGCGGAGTTATTATACTGGCTACAATATTCCTGTATCTGGCGGGAATGATTCTGATCGGCATTTATTTCAGCAGACACGGCAGTTCCGAGAGCACCAGTGAGTTCTTCCTGGGCGGCAGAAAGCTCGGACCGCTGGTCACAGCTATGAGTGCGGAGGCGTCAGACATGAGCAGCTACCTCCTGATGGGCCTTCCCGGACTTGCGTATTTCTGCGGAACTGCCGAAGTCGGGTGGACTGCGATCGGCCTTGCGGCAGGAACTTATCTCAACTTCCTTCTGATTGCCAGAAAAATCAGAAGATATTCCGGACACATTAACGCAATTACGATCCCCGACTTTTTCTCAAAACGCTATCATGACGGAAGACATATTCTTTCTCTGGTCAGCGCTCTGATTATCATTGTTTTCTTTATTCCCTACACCGCTTCCGGATTCAAGGCTGTCGGCACGCTCTTCAGCAGCCTGTTCGGTACGGAATACCATCTGGCAATGATCATCGGCGCTGCCGTCATTATTTCCTATACCGTGCTGGGCGGCTTTCTGGCTGTCAGCACAACCGATCTGATCCAGAGCATCTTCATGAGCATTGCCCTGGTTGTCATTGTGTTCTTCGGCATCAGTCATGCCGGAGGCATGGCAAATGTCATCGCCAATGCAAAAGCACTTCCCGGCTATCTTTCCCTTACCCAAAACTACAGTGCGGCTTCCGGCGGAAGCACGCCCTTCTCCTTTTTCTCCATTATCTCCACACTGGCCTGGGGACTGGGATACTTCGGCATGCCGCATATTCTTCTGAGATTCATGGCCATCCGCGACGAAAACGAGCTTGATACCTCCCGCAGGATTGCAGGCGTATGGGTTGTTCTGTCCATGGGCATCGCCATTCTGATCGGCATTATCGGCTACAGCGTTTCACTGACAGGAGCCATTCCCTTAATGACGACAAGTTCCGACTCGGAAACCATTATCATTCAGCTCGCCAATCTGATGTCAGGTTCAGGCTTCTTCGCTGCCGTCATTGCCGGCATCATCATGGCAGGCATCCTTGCCGCAACGATGTCAACGGCAGACTCCCAGCTGCTCGCCGCCGCTTCAAGCGTATCGCAGGATCTTGTGCAGGATTTTATGGGCATCAGACTCAGCAAAGATCAGGCGCTGCTGGCCGCAAGATGCACTGTTGCAGGAATTGCCGCTGTGGCCGTGATACTGGCATGGAACCCTGACAGCTCCGTGTTCCGCATCGTATCCTTTGCATGGGCGGGATTCGGTGCCGCATTCGGACCGGCGATGATACTTGCCCTGTTCTGGAGAAGATCCAATATGCAGGGTGCCGCAGCCGGCATTGCCGCAGGCGGAATCATGGTCTTTGTATGGAAATATCTGATTTCCCCGCTGGGCGGAATCTTCGCTGTCTATGAACTTCTGCCGGCGTTTCTGATTTCCCTGGCTGTCAACGCCGTCGTGAGTCTGAACACAAAAGCGCCGGAAGATCAGATTCTGCAGGAATTCGATGCCGTCAGCCGGTAAAAAAAGCAAGACATTCCGTTTCTGTACGGAATGTCTTTTCTTCTGCATTCAGTCTTTTTCTTCCTTTTTTCTCTCCGTTTTCGCTTCCGGAATGCGTCCGTATACCTCGGAAAGCCTGCGGATGCTCAGGGAAAGTTCTTTTGAAAGGAAGCCCGGAAGCACACGCCATTTCCAGTTTTCACCGGCCGCCCCCGGTGTATTGATGCGGGATTCGGCACCTTTAACCAGATAATCCTGAAGCGGGATGATGCAGAGATCGCTGACCGAACGGTAAGCTTCACGGATAAAGTCCCAGACGAATGTCCCGTAATCCGTATAGATGGAATTGATGTACTTTCTCGCAAACTCCATCTGCCCTTCATTCAGCGTTTCAACCCATGCGCGCGTCGGCATTGTATCATGCGTGCCTGTGTAAACAACCTTGTCCGGCTTATGACGGTGCGTAATGTAAATGCTGTTCCAGCTGGTAAATGCATACTGCAGGATTTCCATTCCCGGGATTGCCGTTTTTTCCAGCAGTTCCGCATTTTCCTTCGTCACTGTTCCGAGATCCTCCGCAATCAGGTCCACTTTGCCGAGCTGCTTTTCCATTTCTTTGAAGAACGCCAGTCCGGGACCTTTTTCCTTCTTTCCGTTTTCTGCTGTTTTGTCGCCGTAGGGAACAGCATAGTAATCACAGAATCCGTGGAAATGATCGATGCGGATCACATCAAACAGTTCCTGATTCCGGCGGATCCGCTTCATCCACCAGTCATAATGGTCCTTTGCCATGTGTTTCCAGTCATACACAGGATTGCCCCAGAGCTGTCCTGTTTTATTCTGTTCATCCGGTGCACATCCTGCCACATAGGATGGATTTTTCTTTTTATCCATAAGGAACATTTCGGGATGCGCCCATACATCACTGGAATCAAGCGCAACATAAAACGGCATATCACCGATGATCCTGATATTGTTCTTCTCAGCATATCTGTGAACCTTATCCCACTGCTCCATAAATTTAAACTGCATGAACTTATGGAAGCCGATCATATCCGCTTCCTCCCTGCGGATTTTTTCCAGAGCAGCCTTTTCCCTCGTCTTCAGCGGCTCATCCCACTCCAGCCAGTTTCTGTTCTTCATTGCGGCTTTAACTGCCATAAACAGCGCATAGTCATCCAGCCAGTAAGCTTCCTTCTCGCTGAACTTCCGGTATTCCGCCGACAGAAATCCGTTCCGCTGTCTGAAACGTTCATACGCAGTCTTCAGAACAGCATATCTGTTGTTGTACAGTGCACCGTAGTCCACTGTTTCCGGATCGGAACCGAAATCCCTCTGTTCCGCTTCATGCCATTGAAGCAGGCCTTCGTTAATCAGGTCCTCAAGAGAAATAAAATACGGATTTCCGGCAAAAACCGAAACAGGCTGATAAGGAGAATCTCCGAATCCCGTAGGACCAAGGGGCAGAATCTGCCAGGCTCCCTGTCCGGACTGCTTCAGAAAATCAATAAACTCGAGAGCTTCTTTTGAAAAACAGCCGATGCCGAAACGTGAAGGCAGAGAAAAAACAGGATAAAGAATTCCACATGTACGCATAATCAACATTCCTTTTCTTAAAGAATAGTATACAGCCTGCGGGAGATAATTGCGGACCGATATCATCACGGATCGGGAAGTTCCTTCACGCCAGTCTGCCGAAGGCTGAAAAAAACCTGAAGAAAAAACTGCATGAGAATGCAGTTCTGCTGAATATCCAGAGCACCAGACGGGAATCGAACCCGCATCATCAGCTTGGGAAGCTGAGGTTCTGCCACTGAACTACTGATGCGTTATTGCTTAACTATTATTGCAGGTTTTTGTATTTTTCTCAACTATCGGTAAAATAATACTGTATGTCCGAATACGAACTCTCAAAAAAAGAAGCCGACTCCCTGACCGCCTGGTTTGACAAAAACAAACGTGATCTTCCGTGGCGCGGCACAGGAGATCCCTATGATGTATGGCTCAGCGAAATCATGCTCCAGCAGACGCGCGTGGAAGCCGTAAAGGAGAAGTTCATTCAGTTCCGGCGCGAGCTTCCCGATATCATATCCCTCAGCGAAGTCAGCGATGACAGGCTGATGAAACTCTGGGAGGGCATGGGATATTACAGCCGGGCAAGAAATCTGAAGAAATGTGCCGGGGAGCTGCGTGATCTGTACGGCGGGGTTCTCCCCTCCTCTTTCGAAGAACTGATCAGACTCTCCGGAATCGGCCCCTATACAGCCGGGGCTATCGCTTCGATTGCCTACGGAAACCCCGTTCCCGCAGTGGACGGAAACGTGCTCCGTGTACTGGCAAGACTGTTCGAAGATGCCACAGACATCAGAAGCGGCAGGGCAAAGAAAAACTGCGGGGAGATTATCTGTTCCTTTTACCGGAAAAACCCCGGACTCGGCGCTGATTATATCTCATCCTTTACCCAGGCGCTGATGGAACTGGGTGCCCTGGTATGTGTTCCCAACGGACAGCCGCACTGTGAAGCATGTCCCTGGAACAGCGTCTGCAGGGCGCATCTGAACAATACTGCAGGCCGCATCCCTTACCGCAGTGCACTGAAGGGACGCAGAATCGAAGAACGGACGCTGCTGATCATCCGTGATGAAGACCGTTTCCTTTTGCGCAAAAGACCCGAAAGCGGTCTTCTTGCCGGCCTTTACGAATTTGCCGGATATGACGGCTTCCTCAGCCGTGCACAGATTATCGAAGAAACGGAAAAGCTTGGTTTTTCCGCTCTGCATATCCGCCGCCTCCCGGACAGCAGACATATCTTTACGCATCTGGAATGGCATATGCACGCTTTTGAAATCATGGTTGCGGATATTGACAGCGTGCCTGACGGCCTCCTTCTGACAAAAAAGGAACTGGCTGAATTTGCCGTTCCTTCTGCGTTCAGTAAATATATCAGTTATTATTCCCTGAAAGATTAATTCTTTTTTGAAAAGAGATTCCTGAAGAAGCCCTGCGGCTTCTTTTCTTCGGGTTCCGCAGGCACCGGCTTCAATTCCTGCCTGACGGCAGGAAGCGCGGCAGGTTTTTCCTGAACAGGTTCGGATTTTTTGAAATACCTGACTTCAGCTCCCTGTCCGGATGCACTCTTCCTGGTTCTGTTTCTGACCTGCTTTTTCCTGGCAGGCTCTGTTTTTTCCCCGGCGGAATTCTTTTTTTCCGGGACGGGCTGCACAGGCTTTTTCTTTGCGGTTTTAGCCGGCTTCTTCGGCTGTTCCTTCCTGACGCCGCTGTCCTGCGGCTTCTGTTCCGTACGGGCTGCGGAATGCCTCTGCCGGTTCTGTTTCTTCTTTTTCGGCTCGGTATTCTGCATGACAGGCTCTTCCGCTTTAGGCTCTTCTGCCGCCGCAAATACAGTTCCGTTTTCCCTTGTCCAGGCCTGTGTATTGTCTCCGCCTCTGTGCAGCAGGAACTGGGCTGCTGTATTCAGATCAGAGAAACGGTAGTTCTGCTCGAACTGGATCTTTCCGTTTTCGTCTTCGGAGATAATCCCCTTTTCACTCATATCACGGTAAAGCGAACGCATGGATTTCATCTCCTGCGGTCCGTAGGGCTTCATCGTAGTGCCTGCCTGAATCTCTATGCACTGCCTGTTGATATAGATTGCCCTGGCATTGACGCTCGGTGCATTGAGCAGGATGATGTCATCTCCGGCATCCTCCTGTGTATCACTGCCTCCCTGATACGGATAAATTGCAATGATCTGCTTTGCCATTTCGTCGCATCTGTTCAGAATATCCTGCACAGTCCAGTGATCCATTTCCAGAAGCGCCGTATTCATGCGGATATGCATTGTTTTCTTCAGAACTGACTTCTTGAAGTTGAAATCCTGATTGCCCATACGGGTATTGTCATATTCCGCACACAGTGTCAGATTGCCGATCAGGTTTACGTACATCGTATACTCTTCGGTATCTTTGGCACCGGAATTCTTTTTCCACCAGTTGTTCGGATGCTGGGGCATGATATGCTCTATGTTCAGATCAGATGTATCAACCTGTGCAGTCGCACCGTAATGTTCAATCCGTTCCAGAACCGGCCGGATGCACATCATGGAATAAGCATTCACTTCCCTGAGTCTTGTTCTGATCTCCTTGTCCGTAGGCATGGCCAGAGACTTGCCCTTATTGTAATTGATCAGATACACTTTCGTGATTTCATAAATATTCCTGCGCTTCTTCTTCCAGCTGTTCATAACTGATCTGAGAAGCTGCGGGAAATACCTGCTCAGTCCGCCGGTATCACTGCCGGCAAGCGCACGCCTCGTAAGATAAGAATCCACCAGCCGGATCTGCCGGCACAGTGTAGCTGCGTCAATCAGGCCGTCAGCGTACAGATGGTACATTTCCATCAGAAAAGGTGCAGGTGTCCTTGATTCGTTTCTGCGGAAGTCCCGCATAACCTTTTCGATCTCAGGCTCCTCGCAGGGACCGTCATATATCATCGTGTAGTATCTGCAGTATCTGCCGATATCACTCATTCGGGTTTCCCTGTCATCTTTTGAAGTATTCCAGTATACTTTGAATCCTTCATAAACATCACGTTTGTTCAGAAGGTTATATGTTTTCGCAGCCAGGAAATATCTGAAGAATTCCTCCAGTTTTCTGCTTTCCGGAAGAAGTGCTTCCAGCGGCTGCCAGTACAGGCGGTAATTCCTTTCCTGCACATCATTGGTGTCATTCATGAGAATATAGTTTCTGATCAGGTCTGCGCTGGTCAGCGGTGCGCCTGTGCTGTTGATCGATTCAAAGATCTGCTGGGCATTGTCGCTTTCCGACAGAGGAAACACCAGAATATCAATTCTGCTCAGACAGTTCAGAATCTCCAGAAGCGTGTGCTTCTTCCTGAATTCCATGATTCTTCTGTAAATATAATCATAGTTCCTGTAGACGCCTGTTTCCCTTTCACTGCGGCTCAGGTCCTTGTATGATCCGTAGACAAGCTTGGCATACACATCATCATCGCTGACCGCCGGCTTCAGTCTGAGCCTGGCATCCTTTGCGGCATGCCTGTTGTACAGATAGTAGTCATCAATCATGCCGAAGGTGTCTTTTTCATTCAGTTCCTGGGCAGCCCTTTTCAGACACAGAAGAAAGATAAAAGATGTTGTCAGTCTCTGCTGGCCGTCTACAATCTGAATTTCCTTGTACATTGCCGAGATCTCTGATTCAAGATAAATCAGGATTCCGAGAAAATGACTGTCCGCCCTCTTTTCAAGAAGATCTTCAACATCATTCATAAAACGCGCAGTCTGACCCTCCGGTGACCAGGTATAATTCCTCTGATATACCGGAATAACAAACTGCGATCCCATTGTGGTTTTTATAAAGTCAGACATATTGGTTCTGACCGGCTGTTTCATCATATATTCAAAAATACCTCACAATACTGCGTTATTGTACCACAGAAAAGCAGAAGGTTCTTCCTTCTGCTTCATTGTAATATAATTTTCGTCCGAATCGCACGGACCTTCAGAATCAGCCGAAGCGTCCTTTCAGTGCCGGATTCAGTTCATTGCAGACAGCCATCCCGGCAATCTTCCAGACTCCGCCGAAATTCATGAATGTCATCTGATATCCGCCGTGCCATGTTCTTTCCACGTCGCCGTTGGTAGCGTAATAGTCAAATGTCACATAGCCGACCATTGTATCTTCACTCTGCATGATGATATTCGATGCCGTCTGATTTGAGAATTTTGATACTCCGTGAGCCGTGAACCACTGGTTCTGCACACCGGAAACTCTCTTGTACCAGTCACTGTCCGTTACCGAAATTGCCGCAACCTGTGAGAGGGAGGCTTCCTGCGCAGGCCATTTTGCACAGATCATTGCATCGTTGATCATTGTTTCTGCCAGTGCGGAATCATTTGTCTTCTTTCCGACATAAAGTGTATTGTTGAGTACATTCTTCAGCGTGGTATAGGAACTGTCGCCCTTCACGGTCACAACCGGTTCCGCCATCAGGTTTTCAACAATATACTGATTCACATGCGGTGCCTCGGACTGATCATTCATACCCGAGAAATTCGTTGCGACGATATCCTCCTGGTAGAGATAGTCCCTGCTGAGCTCCATTCCGTTTACCAACACTTTCAGTCCGACGGGAACTTCAATCTTGTAATTCTCATCTCCTTCAAAGGAAGCAGAAACCGTCCAGTTGCCGTCTTCATTCTTTCTCAGGAACAGCGTGCCGATGGACTCACCGTCGTTATAGACCTTATAGCTGAATGAACCGTCCGCATTTTCCCATGTGGCATACTGAACTTTGGTCGGATCAATTCCGGTAAATACCTCTTCCAGCTTCTTCACGTAGGCATCCTTCGGGTTCAGCTGTCCGTTTGTCGCTACAGCTTCTTCGTAAACCGCTTCAAAGTCGCCCTCGGCGATATTCGTAAAGAATTCCTCAATTGCGCCTTCGGGAAGCGTTGTATCGATCATTCTGACTTCTTCTTTGACTTCTTCGACAACAGCCGCACTTTCAGCTGCCGTGCAGCCTGCCACAGCAGCGACGATCAGAACTGCTGTCAGAGTATTAATCTTTCTTGCCATATCAGTTATCCCCCTTTACAAGGAACACTGTGGGCAGGTTTCTGGATCCGTACATGGATACTGTTGTATTAACGTATTCGCCGTCCAGAATCATTGCGGTCGAGTTTCCTCCGTCCAGGTTGGCAGCCATAACGGCATCATTTTCCTGGAAGATTTTGACAACATCTTCATAAAGAGCACCGAAGCTTGTCGGACCTCTGCCGTCAATGACCAGCAGCATGAATGTGCCGTCGCTTCTCTGACCGATTGCCGTTCTGGGGTTCAGCATTCCGAGGTTGTCCGTTCCCGGCTTGAAAACCACTTCGTAGTTATTGATGAAGATCGGGCCGAACGTAACTGCTTCCTGAACGCCCCACTTCAGAGCTTCCTCAGCTGTCATGCCGGCGCAGATCAGCTTGTTGTTTTTATCGATGCCGATAATGGACATATAGGTATTGGCAGGACCTGATACCAGTTTGCCTTCATGGATGACAACACCCTGGGGAATGGAGCCGTTGCCGTGTCCGCCTGCGTCTTCAAATCCGCCGCCGTTCATTCCGGCCACTGCATCGTACATTTCCACATATTCATCCAGGGAAGGAGCCGCTCCGCCGGAACCGAGATACGGATTGACAGCTACCGAAATATCTTCCGGGTTTCTGACAAGCATCATATAGCCTTCATAAGTCGTTCCGTAAATCGGGACGATCTCAATATCCTTGTCAACCTCATTCAGATTCTTTGCGGCCATGGAAGCCTGGCTGACGGTAACCATGCTGTTTCTGATGTTATTGAGCTGTTCCTCCGTATAGAACTGCTTCACAAACTTGTAAGTAATCGAATTCTCGTCCAGACTGCGGATCATCTCACGGCTGTATGCGGCAGAGTCTCCTGCATACTTTGCCTTCATGACCGCGTAGCCTGTACGCGCTGTCCCTGCAAGCACAATCAGGCAGCAGATGATCACCAGCGTTTTAAGCGAAATTCCGCTTTTGTTTTTTTCGTTCATTTTTATACCCCGCTGTTATGGTAACAATTATACATATTTCTTCCGTTATAAGGAAACAGAATATAAAATCCCGGTGAGTTGACGTTTGCCACGAAAAATTTTTTTGTTTTTTTCGAATTTATGGTTGACCGGACAAAATGTGCATGTTACTATACTTAAGCATTCCGCTTGGCGCGTTGGTGAAGCGGCTTAACACACCGCCCTTTCACGGCGGCATTCACGAGTTCGAATCTCGTACGCGTCACCATTTTTTATTTAGGGGTGTCGTACAATGGTAGTACATCGGTCTCC
>JAILGV010000015.1 GCA_024696355.1 Solobacterium sp. | reverse complement strand
GGAATCAACCGGAATCCGGATGCCTGGCTGACAATTGAATTCGGGAGAAAGGTTGATATCGATACACTGCGGCTGGCTGTCAGGGGAGAATTCCCTCATGACACCTACTGGCAGAAAGCATCCGTGCGTTTCCCGGACGGGACAGAGGAAGAAATAACTCTCAGAAAAACAACTGACTGGCAGAGTTTTCCGATCAGTCGGAAAGGAATCACATCACTTACACTCTGCAAACTGATTAAAAGCAGTGAACCTTCAGAATTTCCTGCACTCTCACTGATGGAGGTGACGGGGAAGGAAACTGAATCAAATGAAATCTGATGAAAGGATCAGCAATATGACAGAAACAAAATTTGATACATGAAGGAAATGCTGGGAGGAATATCTGCTCGGCAGCCGGCAGGATCCGGAAGATGTAAATGAGCGTCAGATAATCGCATCCATAGACCGGATGGCTTCACTGGATCTTGTTTTCGAAGGCTTCAAAGATGACAGTGAATGTACCGTTTCGTCACCGGTCTTTGGATTGAGAGCCAGAGCCATGGCATACTGGACATGCGGGAGCCGTTTCTTCCGGGATCCGGAGACATTCCGCGGCATCATTGACGGTCTGAACGATTTCTGCCGGACAGAGTACAACATGGATGCAGGAGTTGAGAAAACCGAAAACTGGTGGTTCTTTGAAATCGGTGCACCGCTCAGGATTCTGGATATTCTGATTCTGCTCTATGACGAGCTGGAGAATCGTGATGAACTGATCAGAAACTGCACGGATACGATTCTTCACTTCAAGGATGCATATCTGGCTTCTTTCCGCGGAAAACCGGAAACCGGTGCGAATCTGATGTGGAAATGTCATATTCTTCTGCTGACAGGAATTCTGAGAAAAGATGAAACACTGATTGAATGGGCGAACCAGCAGGTTATCGGACTGCTCAGATACTCCAAAGCACTGCAGATACCGGGCATTGGAAAAATGTATGACGACGGTTTTTATCCCGACGGATCATTTATTCAGCACTACATGTTTTTTTATACCGGAGGCTACGGAAAACACTTTCTCTCGATTCTCTGCGGGCTGCTGTCTGCCTTCCGCGGACAGGACTTGCCGAGTTTTGTGTTTGTATTGTCAACCATGTATCCGGCCACTACGTTAGTGATGGCATCGATAATACGTGCTGCCAGAATCATTCCGCCGACGATACGTGTGTCTAGACCGAGCTGATTGGAACAGAAGAGCAGAAGGTAGCCGTTGATAATTATAGTTACTGCAGCCAGTGCAATGTCGCGGGTTTTCCAGGCAAGGAATCTGCCCCACGGCATCTTGTCGGAATTTGTTGTTTTTACAGTTGAAGATGACATGTGTATTCTCCTTTCAGATGTTTTCCCTATCTGATTTCAGTTTAAAAATGAAAGCGTGTTCAGTAAAACAAATAATTTGCTATATATGCAATAAATTTGTTCAGTATTATAATAGAATAAGAAAAATTGCTTAAATAGCTAAAAAATTATATTCTGATTATATGTGAGGATTAACGACAATGTATGAATCTGCCGCAATGAAAGAGCTGATGCTGAATCAGCGCGTACAGTTTTTCTACGAACTGCTGAATTGTGAGAACCGTATTGATATCTGGGCATACGGATCTGATTACCGCCTGATCCGCTCCACGAACGAAAGGATCGTTCTTGATACCATTTTTTCTCATACGGGCTGTCTGAATTATATGAAACGGCACTTTGACGGATCAGATGACCCGATTGTACTGAGTACATTTCTCGGCCTTATGTGGTGCGGGGTTAAATATCTTGCGGAAGACGGGGGCGCAGCAATGTACTTTGTCATGGGACCGGTATTCAACAGCGAAGTATCGCTGTCCGCTATACGGGAAGCTGCGTTCCGCTACAATGTGGATGAGTCCTGGCGGGACGGATTTATCGGGCTTCTGAGGATAACCTCCACGGTACCCGCTTCCATGTTCTTTCATTATGCATTAATGCTGGAGTTTTCCGTTAATCAGCGGCATATCCCGATGAGCAGTCTTGCATTCCAGCATTCCTCAGAGTTCGATGACGGGCTTACCACACACTTTAAATCAGAACAGCCCGCGAAAAGAGACAGAACAACCACATATTACCTGGAGCAGAAACTAATGGATAATATACGCACCGGCAATTTCAATTACGCGAATGATTTTGTCAATGCACGCAAAATCAGCACCGGTATCCGTATCTCGACACATGAGCCGATACAGCAGGCAATCATCAGCTGCACCACATTTATCTCCCTGTGCACGAGGGCGGCAATTGAAGGAGGACTTTCACCGGATACAGCATATTCCATCGGAGACGGTTATATCCAGGCTGTCATGACATGCAGCAATGTGACAGATCTCAGCACACTGATTCACAAAATGTATGATCAGTTTATCGGTGCCGTGCAGAAAAAGCAGGCAGGAACGCCGTATTCCCGGCAGATTCAGAGCTGCATCGAACGGATCGAAAATCATATCTTCGAAGATATCAGGCTGAGCGATCTTGCCGCAGAAGTCGGATATACGGATTATTACCTGTCCCGCCGCTTTAAAGAAGAGACCGGAATTTCAGTAAAACGCTATATTCTTCAGGAAAAACTGAAGCGGGGGTCGGAACTGCTCTGCTCAACAGCGGATTCAATTACTTCTATTTCAGAAAAACTTCAGTTCTGTTCTCCCAGCTATTTCTCTTCCCGGTTCCGCGAACAGTTCGGGTGCCTGCCTCAGAAATACCGTGAAGAGCACCAGAAGCTCTGAATTATAAAAACGGCATTC
>JAILGV010000108.1 GCA_024696355.1 Solobacterium sp. | reverse complement strand
TCCGGATCAGGTCGAGGCTCTGATCAAAGGAACGGAACAGGGTATTGTACAGATTAATGATCTGCGCCGCAGTGCAGTGCGGATCCTGCGGATCATCCGCAGCAATACCGTGCTGGAAAGCCGGTAATCCTGCAGTATATCAGGCAGTATCACAGAGAACAGTGGTACTGCTTTTTTTGTCCGCCTTCCTGATTCTGCACTGAAAAACGGCAGAAAGTCATACACCGTCAGCTGCCGGAATAAAAAAAGCTTTCAGAGTGCCATGTACTCTTTAAGCTTCTTTTCTATCAGCGGATCATCCGCAGGAATCGCAACAATCTCATAATAATTCTGACTGATCGAACTCATCCGGGTTCTGGCACGGTATTCCGACGGCAGAATTTTCAGCATATCCCGAAATCTTGTGTTGAATGATTTCAAATCCGAAAATCCGTTGTAAAGTGCAATATCCGTGAGTGATCTGTCAGTTGTGACAAGATCATGGATTGCTTTCTGAAGCCGCAGGCGGATTACATAATCATAGAACTTGATGCCGACGGTCTGATGAAACAGCGTCGAGATATATGTGCGGTTGTATCCGGTGAGTGCTGCGATCTCCTCAAGAGTTATTTTTTTAGTGCAGTTCTTTTCGAGATAGCTGATCACAGTGTCAATTGCCTTCTGCGTTTCCGGATCCGCTTCAAGACTGCTGGGCACAGCTTCGGCATCGAACATCGTGCACAGTGTTCCTATCAGCATTTCCAGGGAGGCTTTTGCAAGATAATCACTGAACTGACCAGGCCGGCTGAGATAGTACATCGTCTGTGCCGCATACATGCGGACCTTCTGATAGGCCGGATCATTTCTTGTTTTGGCATTGCTCAGACAGTCATTGATACTGAGAGTGCTGCTTTTATTCATAAACTGCTTCAATGCAGACGAAGAAAAATGCAGAACAAAGGCTATTGTCCCTTCCGGGTCGGAATAAGACGCATGACCGACATTGGGGTTGACCAGAATCACATCATTTTCTTCCAGTTCATAAATATCATTTCCCTGAAAAAAATGCTGACGGCCGTAAAGAAGGATATTCAGTTCAAAGCTGTCCCGATGCCAGTGATAACGAAAACTCTGAACCTGATGGGCATAGCAATCAGCATAAAGGTTCTCTTTCGGCCAGGAATGTCTGTATTTGTATTCTGACATTTTATCCTCCAATCCAAAGATTTCCCCTGTGGATAATCTTCGGTTCTTTTTTTTAAAGCCGTCGGAATACAAGACGGCAGAGCGATGTAATTCAGTCGTTTTTTTCAATTCACACTTATTTAAGTAACATAAAACTAATCGCTGTGCAGGGATAATGTTTGGAATTTTTCCGGTGCACCACTGCACAGATCAGGCAGAATCTGCCGGAATGCCGGTGAAAGCGCTTTATTTCTTTCAAAGAAAAACAGCGCGCAGAAAATCGGAAATCTGTATTTTGAAAGTGAAGCAGAACAATCTGCAGAAAGGACAACATATGAATACGCAATTACTGATCTGTCTTATTATTTTCGTAGCAACACTTGTCAGCTTCCTTCTCAATAAAATCCCGATGTGGCTGACATCCATGATTTCTCTTTCGGCCCTGTTTATCACCGGCTGTATTGACGCAGGCGGAGCCCTTGCCGGCTTCTCAAATACAAATACGATTCTGATGGCAACAATGTTTGTGGTCGCAGCAGGCTTCAGAAGGACATCACTTGTCGACAGTATGTGCAGCGGCATTCTGAAGCTGACAAAAGGTTCCTTCAGGCTTGCCTTCCTCGGCTACCTGATCCTGACCGCTCTTCTTTCAAATTTCATTGCCAGTCCGATGGTTGTTTACGCTATCGTTTCTCCTCTGGTATGTGCACTCTGCGATAAAGCAGGTGTTTCCAGAAGTCTCTATATCTTCCCTCTCATGGTGACTGCAATTGCAACATGCGGTATTCTGCCGGGTCCCACAGCTATCCAGATGAGCGGACAGTTCACCGGATTCATGGAAACATACGGATTCACAGGCATGGCGTTTGCACCGACGAATTTCTTCATCGGTGAATGGCCGGTTATCATCGTGGTCATTGCCTGGGCAATGCTGCTGAGCGGAAAATTCCTCCCGGCTGAAACAGAAATTGCAGTAAAGGAGAAGAAACAGGCTTCTTCCGCAGCACAGGTTTCCGGAATTGCAAATACTGCAGGCATTATCATCTTCTTTGCCACAATCGCAGTTCTGATCTTCTCTGCCCAGCTGAAGCTTCAGACATGGTGGGTTGCACTGGTTGGCTCCCTTCTTATGGTTCTCTTCGGAGTTGTTGATCAGAAGAATGCACTCAGAGACATTCCCTGGGATATGATTCTTCTCTATGTCGGTGCACTCGGCCTCGGCACTGCACTGACTAATACCGGTGCCGGAGAAATGATCGGCAGCGCACTTGCAAATATGGTAGGCGGAACGCACAACAATTATATTCTCGGCGCCCTGTTCTTCATCATTCCGTTCCTGATGACACAGGTCATGCTGAACAGAGCTGTATCTGCAGTATTTGTCCCGATCTGTCTGCTGACATGCAGCGCACTCGGTGCAAATCCCATCGGTCTGATTATGCTGGTCAACGCCGGCAGTCTGACAGCATTCATGACACCTATGGCCACACCGGCTGTACCCATGGCAATGGGTGACGGCGGATATGAACTCAGTGATCTGCTCAAGGGCGGATGGCTGATCTCCATCCTGCTGGCGCTTGTATATATCGTCTATACAATGACTGTATTCCCGGCATTCTGAAATGAACAGAGAAGATAAACTCAGACTGGCACAAAAGTGCCGGGAAAGCGGAGCCTTCCGTCCGGCAGATCCTTCGATTCTAGAGCAAATGCCGGTAAAGCCTGTCAGGAAATTCTTTGATACAGGCGAAAGAAAAACCGATACATGGATATTTGACGGCACTCACGGAAAGAAGGGACAGCCCCTGTTCATCAACCTGCACGGCGGCGGCTTTATCAAAGCAAGAGCTGACCGTGACTCAGTTTACTGTTCAATGATCGCCGATGAGTTTCAGGCATCGGTATGGGATGTCGATTATGTCCTGGCACCGGAGGATCCGTTCCCCGCAGCAGTTTATGAGTCCTGCAGCATCATCCGCTATGCATACATGCATGCCGGGGAATACGGCTTTGACCGTGACAGAATCTTTCTTCTCGGACACAGCGCAGGTGCCAATCTGGCCTGCGGAGCGCTGATTCTCAATCAGAGAGAGCCTTCTTTCAGAATCAGAGGACTGGTTCTGGACTACATACCTGCAGACCAGAGACAGAATCCGTTCACCAAAATTAAAAAAGAAGATTATTCAGATGAACGCCGTGTTGCACGCGCGCTTACCGAATATAATTATCTTGAACTATATATGAATCCTGAGCAGTGTATTGACGAGCTGGCCTCTCCGGTTCTGGCAGATAAAGAAACGCTCAGTACATTTCCGGATACCCTTTTGATCACTGCAGGTCTCGATTCACTCCTGGAAGAAGGAGAAGAATTCGGCAGACAGCTGATACAGGCAGGTGTCAGTGTCACAATGCGCAGATTCACTAATTCGCCTCATGGATTTACAATCAACCGTACCGGTGAATGGGAAGCTGCCCTGGCACTCCATAAACGTTTTATCAGAAGTCTGATTATTTAGGAGGAGAATAATATGAAAATCACAGATCTGAGATTAAGATTTGCCAAACACTATCTGTTTGTCGAAATTGATACCGATGAAGGCATTACCGGCCTCGGCGAAGCCGGAAACTGGGGATTCCTGTCCTCTACTGCAGATGCTGTCATGAAATTCAAACCTTATCTGATTGATAAGGATCCGTTCAACACGGAAGATATCTTTCAGAACCTGTACCGGGCTGTTTATTTCAGGGGATCAGTTATCATGAGCGCACTATCCGCAATTGACATTGCCCTCTGGGATATCAAGGGCAAGAAGCTCGGCGTTCCTGTTTATCAGCTTCTCGGTGGAAAAACAAGAGATAAAGTCCGTGTATACGCATCAGTCATGACCAAGACGGATGACCTCGCCGAACTTGCGGAAAACTATAAAATGCTTCAGGCGCAGGGATTTAACGCTGCCAAGATCTTTGTCAACGGTCCCGTCAGGTCTCAGAACGGCGGCTTCGATGAGTATTACTCCGGCCGTGTCGAAGATGAACTGGAAAAGGTCAGAGTCATCCGTGAAGCAGTCGGTCCCCATTTCGACTTTATCCTTGAAGCCCACAGAGGCATGGATACACCGACTGCCGTCACATTCGGCCGTGAAGTCGAAAAATACAGGCCTATGGTTTTTGAAGATCCTGTTGCCCCTGATAATATCGATACAATGGCACAGGTGGCAGACAAGGTAAATATTCCGATCGCCACCGGTGAAAGATTCATTAATATCCGTGAATTTGAGATGCTGATGGACAGAACCGCCGTCCGATATGTACGTCCGGATGTCTGTGCGGTCGGCGGAATCACAGCCACGATCAAGATCGCAGCCATGGCGGAAGCCCATGATGTTCTTCTGATTCCGCACAATCCGCTCGGTCCTGTTTCCACAGCTGCATGCCTGCAGATCTGCGCATGCATTCCCAATCTGGGTATTCAGGAGCTTCCGACATTCTGTCTCAACGGTGCCGAAGATGCTATGGTCAAGGAACCGCTGAAGTTTAAAGACGGATATATGATCATTCCGGAAGCACCGGGCATCGGTATTGAGCTTGCTGATAATGCCGAAGAACTGTATCCCGCCAATGAACGGGGATCCATTTACGCAAAGAGAAACTTTGACGGATCCGTCAAAGACTGGTAAGAACAAAAGCTGACCGGGAGAGGATTTCTCTTCCGGTTTTCATGATTCATGCAGACAAAAGGGACTTCGCAGCTTCTGCGTAGTCCCTGTTTTCTGATTGTTTTGTTTCAGGATGAAAGCCTGTTCTTATCCGCGGTATTTTCCGAGATAATAAAGACTCTGCTTCGGTGTTCTCTGCATTGTCTGTCTGTTTACTTCAACCAGACCGAATGTCATGCTGAACCCCTTCTGCCATTCAAAGTTATCCATCAGACTCCAGTAACAGTAGCCCTT
>JAILGV010000079.1 GCA_024696355.1 Solobacterium sp. | reverse complement strand
GCGACTTCCGTCACACAGGTCACGACATTATCCGTTTCATCCATCATCAGTGCGTTAACTCTCATGTCGAATCTCCTTTTTCTGTGAAATGTTATCGTTTACATTTTCAGATTAGTTAAATTGTGTTATATAATCAATTTAATGGATTTTATGTATCTATAAATTTTGTAAATACTAAGGAGGCGCTATGGAACAGGATATGAAATACATTTACCAGATCTATCTGGACGGCAGTTTTTCTGCCGCCGCAGATCATCTGTATATGAGTCAGCCGGCCCTGAGCATTGCCGTGCGCAGGGTTGAAGATATGATCGGAGCAGAGATTTTTGACCGCAGCCGCAGGCCCCTTGCCCTGACCGAGGCAGGAAAGGCATATATTGATACGCTTGAGTCCATCCGCCGCAAGGAGGAAGATCTTTCAAGGCAGATCGAGGATCTGCGCGGCCTGAAAACAGGCACGCTCAGGCTCGGCGGCACGCATTACCTCAACTGCTATATCCTTGCCCGTATTCTGACCGGATTTACCAATACATATCCCGGCATCCGGCTGGAACTCTTTGAAGACAGTTCAGCAAAGCTGACCCGGGCACTGGAAAAACATGAGCTTGACCTGATCCTGAACTGTGACCCGGACGTCATTGCGCAGCATGATCACCGGAAAGCTTTCTATGACCATATCCTGCTGGCGGTCCATGAAGATACAGCACTTCCGGAGCAGCTCAGAGAACGGAGTCTCTCTGCGGAGCAGGTTCTTGCAGGAAGTCATTTAAACCCTGACTGTCCTTCTGCCGCTCTTTCCGAATTCAAAGATCTGGAATTTATCCTTCTCCAGCAGGGAAACAATCTGTACGGCAGAAGCAGACAGATGTTTCAGGAAGCAGGCATTACGCCCAAAATAAAAATGACCATCTCTCAGATGGTCACTTCCTACCGTCTCGCTGACAACGGTCTCGGAGCCGCTTTTGTCAGTGACAGGCTTGTACGTTCCCCGCGTTCTCACCTGCGGTTCTTTAAAATCAAGTCACAGCATACAGACCGGCTCTTCTGCTTTGTCCTGCCGCACCGGGACTATACGCCCTTTGCCGTCAGAGGATTTATTGAATATGCATCACAGCATATTCCCAATCCGGGGTTCTGAACCGGCACTACATTATTTTTTCAAACACAAGGGTAGCCTGTATGCGGTCTCCTCCGGCAAAACCCTTGCTTCCTCCGTTTGCCGTCGAAATAGTATGCAGTCTGTATCCTTTTTTTGCCTGTCTGTTAATTGCGTCTTCAAGCTCTGTCAGGTTGCCGGAACCGGTTCCGATCAATTTTTCTTTCAGCGTAACCTGCAGAACAACGTAATGATAATCTTTACCGGATGCAACAGAATATGAGCTCTCTTTTTTGGCATTTTCACTGAAGTCATTAAATTTATCCATGTTACTTCAAGAAGAATATGTTCTTAGATTTTGCACGTGAATGTATATGTGCCGGATTCTTTGTTCTCCGCAGTCCCGTCCGGCAGTACGATCTCTGCACTTGTATTCGATGGTATGGAAACGGACAGTGTGAACAATCCATTTTCGATTTTCCAGTCACTGCTTATTGTTCCGTATTCTGATTCAAATGTACGGGAGGCGGAAGTGATGCGCTCGTCCATCTTCGGTTCGATGCGGAACGTTCTGTATCCCGGTTCTGTCGGAACAATACCGTTGATGTTGCGGAACATCCAGTCATCAACACAGCCGAAAGCGTAGTGATTCAGACTGAGCGCCATCGGTGTTCCATCCGGCTCGGTCGCAATCCAGCTTTCCCAGATTGTTGTTGCGCCATGATCAACTTCATAGAGCCAGGAAGGGCATTTATCCTGGAAAAGAAGGTCATATGCATTTTTCTGATATCCGTTTTCACACAATGTATCAAGAATAACGGGTGTGCCGAGGAAGCCGGTGTCCAGGCAACCATTATTTTCTTCGATCTTTTTCAGGATCTCATGCATGAAGGATTCTCTGAATTTTTCCGGCACAAGGCCATAGTGCAGAGGAATGATATAACTTCCCATAACCGTCGTCGGCATTTTTCCATCTTCCGTGATGATACCGTCAATAAATGCCTGTCGCATTTTTTCCGCCATATCCGCATAATATGCAGCATTTTTTTCTTCATTGAGCAGTTTGGAAATCCGTGCGAAGTTCTTCATCGAAAGGTATGCATAGGTTTCGCTGACGTACTTTTTTCCTTCTTTCATGCTGATGGACATACCGCTGCCGTCATTGAGTCCGCTCTGCGTCCTGCTGGGGATCAGCCATTCACCGTAATGGAAGCCCGTATTCCAGAGGTATTGATCGACTTCTTTCGGGAGTTTCCGGTCACCTCTGTATTTTGCGGCGGTTCTGATGATGAAATCACACCATTTCTTCATCGTTTCATACTGGTCTTTAAGTATTTCTGTATTACCGGTCTGCTCATACATGGCGAGTGGCACAAGGATGCAGGCATCACTCCAGCCTGCCGGAGCCGGATAACCCTTCAGGCCTCCGACCAGATTCAGAAGCAGACTCATATTCTTATATGTCTGATTATTCGGGACGACCATTGGTACTGCGCCGTCTTTTTTCTGATCGGCACTGACACTTCTGAGCCATCTGGTAAGCAGTCCGGTTGTATCTTCGTTCTGTAGAGATGTTGCGGCATAAATTCCGATATCTCCTGTCCATCCTGCTTTTTCTCTCTGCGGGCAGTCCGTTGGAATCGAAAGCATATTCGAACGCTGGGACCACCTGGTGTTTTCATACAGTCTGTTGATTCTGGCATCAGAACATGTGAATGTGCCGGTTTCATCATTCTGTGTGGATACAGCAATTGCGGTATAGTCTTCCGGATGGATCTCATCAATACCGCTGATGCGTATATACCGGAATCCATGAAATGAGAATCTGGCTTCGTATACGGCTTCGGTTCCGCTGGAAATATAGACGACTTTCTGGTCACATCCCTCACCAACACCTGCTGTACCGAAAATGTTATTGAAATAGTTCCCTTCAGGATCGGTGACTTCAAAATGTTCAAGTGTCACAGCAGTGCCTGCGGGAGTATTGATTCTGAAACGCACATCACCGGCAAGCACCTGTCCGAAATCAATGATGTGTTCACCCTTTGGAGAAACATAGTATTTCTTTGCCGGAACCTCTTTCACAGCCCTGACGGGATTGCCTGTCTGCACGGCAAGTCCTCTGACATCCCTGTTTCCTTTCCGGACCTGTTTCCATGAACGGTCATCGAAATCCGCCGTATCCCATCCGGGCTGTTCCCTGTTCGCGTCATACTGTTCACCGGCAAAGAGATCCGAAAAGCAAATCGGTCCGGCGGAATATTTCTCGCTGCCATCGGAACATACGGTCACATGATCACCGTTTTTCAATGTGACTTCCAGCTGATACAGAACGGCGTAAGGTTTCTTCAGGTCTTTATTGCTGATCGCTGTCTGCAGATTAAAATACCATCCGTCACCGACATACATTCCCAGTGCATTATCGCCTTTTTGCAGAAGGGCAGTCACATCATAGACCTGATAACAGAGAAATCTGTCATACGGTGTATATTCCGGCGCAAAACGGCGGTTGTCTGCGCGGGTCCCGTTGATGCTGGCCTCATAGATGCCGTGGCATGTCGCATAAAGACGGGCGCCTGCAATTTCATCATCAAGATGGAATATTCTGCGGAACATGAGCGGAGAAGGCTGGTTTCCGAATCCCTTTTTCCGTTTGAACGGTTTTTCCGCACTTTCAATCCAGACAGCCTTCCAGTCTTCCGGAGACAGAAACGCGGTCTCAAACCATGTTTTTTCCTCGGCAGTATTGCCGTGATTATCACAGACTGTTACCGTCCACTCATAGCGGGTGCGGGATTTCAGCGGAATACCCTGATACGGAACGAAAGCAGACTGATCGCTTTCTCTGACACCGGTATCCCAGATGACATTTTCGTGATCACTGAGAATAATCCGGTATGAATTCTGCTTCACATTTTGTTCATCACTCTGCAGTTTCCAGGAAAAATACGGTTTTGTGTCGATGCCGATGAGTTCCTTCTGATGATTGGTTTTCAGATCGTACAGTTTCATACATTCCTCCATTGACCTATATTGCTTATTGAACTGCCTTGCTGTAATTTGAGTATAGGTGCTGATTATCTGCGTTTTAATGCATAAACGTGCGGAAAATCTTGCACAATCGTGCGGAGGTATTACATGTACGAAGACTATCCGATGATCCATTATGATTTCAGTGCTGCCGGAGACGGTCTTCCGGACGAATGGACATATACAGGTATCATGAAAGAAAACGGCGCAGGTACATATGAGCTGGTTGTCGCGGCGGATTACCGTCTGAGGGGACATGCGGATGTTCTGGCTGTTTTCCCGATGCCGGATGATGTGTTCAGAAAGCAGATGCATCTGCAGTCGTTCTCACATATGTATACATTGCGCGGCTATTATACGAGCAGAAACTATGCGGAAACGTATATGCTGCTGTATACACATGACGGGTTCGGAACTCTGGAATACCGTGGACAGTCATATCCGCTGAAGAAGGGCGATCTGTTCTGGATCGACTGCAGAATACCGGCAGCCTACAGAACCACCGGAGAATTCTGGGAACATACTGATATTCATATCAACGGGGAAGGAATCGGTCCGTTATATCAGGAATTTGAAAAAAACAATGATCCGGTGCTGCACGTCGGAAACAACTCCACATTTGAACCGGATCTGAGAATGATGCTGAAGGCATATGTGACACCTGATGCTCTGCGGTCATTGCGGACTGCGCATTCCCTGCAGACACTTCTTGTTCATCTGATCCTGGCCGAAAAGAAAAATGGTTCCGCAGACGGGAACAGTAAAATGCAGAAGCTTGTTTACTACATGCATGAGCATTATCGTGAACCGTTAACGATGGACGATCTGGCGGATATATCAGGCTTCTCCAAATATCATCTATCAAGAGAATTCCGAAAAACAACAGGATTCCCGCCCAATGAATACCTGATCCGCCTACGTCTGGAAAGGGCAAAGTTTTTGCTGAGCAGCACTTCGCTTCCAGTATACAGAGTGGCTGAATTGTCGGGGATAGAAAATGAAGCATATTTC